>JAGOBP010000382.1 GCA_017999195.1 Thermoflexales bacterium | reverse complement strand
CGGCCGCTGATACCGTCATCCGCCGTTTCGTGAACTTCAGCAATCCGCAAATCGGCGTCATCGGCGCGTGGGCGCACAACAGCGAAAGTCACGGCAGCCCCTACGGCAAGCCTAAAGCGCCGCCCGTGCCCGAGTTGAAAACGCAGTGGCATGAGGCGCTGAGTTTCTTCAACCATCATCTCAGCGCGCCGCCCACGCAGAAAGTGTTGCACTATTTCAACCTGGGCGAAGAGCAGTGGAAATCGACGGAGGTGTGGCCGCCGAAAGGCAGCACGACGCAGCGCTGGTATTTGAGCCAGAATCACACGCTGGCCGTGAACGCGCCAGCCGATCGATCGGGTGCAGACAGTTACACGATTGATTTTGAAGCGAGCACGGGCACGCAGAATCGATGGCATACGGAAGACGGTGTCACGCCCGTGATCTATCCCGATCGTGCCGCAATGGATAAGCGCTTGCTCACATACACGAGCGATGTGCTTGATCACGCTGTGCAGATCACAGGCCACCCGATCGTCACACTTTACGTCACGTCCACCGCGACCGATGGCGCATTCTTCGTCTATTTGGAAGACATCGATGAGGCGGGCAAAGTGCATTACCTGACGGAAGGCCTGTTGCGCGGCCTGCATCGCAAGGTAGCGACGGATGTGCCGCCGTACAAGACCGTGGTGCCGTATCATTCGTTCAAACGCAAGGACGCCGCGCCCTTGGTGCCGGGCGAAGTGACCGAGTTGACGTTTGGCTTGTTGCCAACGTCGGTGCTCATCAAAAAGGGCCATCGCATTCGCGTGGCCATCGCCGGTCACGACAAAGACAACTTCGTGCGGATTCCAAGTGAAGGCACACCGACCATCACCGTGGCGCACGATGTCGTGCATGCGTCGTGCATCGATTTGCCGGTGATAAAGGGTTAGGACCACAATCAGCGTCAGTGCGAGTCGCGGCCTTCTCGCACTGACGCTGGGCATACGTCAAAGTTTTGCACCCGGCGACTGGAAGTCGCAGCAACCAGTACACGAAGTCGGCCTGCGCCGACTTGTATCTAGCCGACGTAGGTCGGCTTTGTGTTTTTGTCGGCGCGAATTCTATTCGCTGACTGACAGTATTTATCCCTTGACAATTTAATAATCGCGCATATAATAATCGTGATTACTAAATTACTCAGGGAGGCCGTACCATGTGGTCCAAGCAACACACACTCGAAACCGAGGCATCGAAACAAGCCATCTGGCGCGTCTGGCACGATGTCGCCAATTGGCCCCAGTGGGATGAAGCCGTGCAGTGGTGCCAGCTCGACGGCGAGTTCAAGACTGGTGCGACGTATACACTCAAGCCCGTCGACGGCCCAGCCGTCAAAGCCACCATCACCGCGTGTGAACCGAATCGCCGCTTCACCGATGTCTCTTCGTTGCCGTTAGCGAAGCTGGAATTTGTACACGAACTGGCGGATGTGGCCGGAAAAGTGCAGGTGACCCATCGAGTGAACATCAGCGGCCCGCTGAGTTTCCTGTGGGCGCGCGTCATCGGCGCGAAGACGGTGGCCGGTTTGCCGCACGCGATGAGCAAACTCGTGCAGCAGGCCAAGGCGGTCGATCATGCGTGAGCGCAAATGCTGGATCATCGTTGCGTGCAAGAATCACGTGGCCAACGGCGTGCGCAGCGGCATCGCGCAGGCCAATCACGGCAAGGCCGCGCCGCTGCGCCGCATGCAGGTCGGCGACGGCGTGATATACTATTCCTCGAAGATCGATCTGGACCGCGACGAGAAGTGCCAGGAATTCACGGCCATCGGGCAGGTCACGGGCGAGAGTGTTTATCAGTTTGACATGGGCGGCGGCTTTGTGCCTTTTCGACGCGACGTGACTTACTTCAACTGCGTGCCCACACCCATTCAGCCGTTGATTCCTGAACTCAGTTTCATTCGCGAAAAGAAGAGTTGGGGCTATGTGTTTCGCTTCGGCTTCTTTGAGATTCCCCAGAGCGACTTCGACTTGATCGCGCGCCACTTGCACGCCGAGGAAGTGTATGCCCGCTAAAGCCTCAACCACCCAAGACCTCTCGCAATTTGAAAGCCCGGATGACAGTCCGGGCTTCTTGCTTTGGCAGGTCGCCAGCCTGTGGCAACGCGCCATGCGCGCCGCGCTGGAACCCTTTGATCTAACGCACGTGCAATTTGTGCTGCTGGTCAGCGCCACGTGGCTCATTGATGCGGGCGAAGACGTGACACAGGTCAAGCTGGCCGCGCACGCCAAGACCGACATCATGATGACGTCCAAAGTGCTGCGGACGCTGGAACAGAAGGGCCTCATCAAGCGTGAGCCGCACGCCACGGATACCCGCGCCAACGCCATCCGCGTCACTGCCAAAGGCCGCAATTTGGCGCAGCAAACGATTCAGGTAGTTGAGCAAGCGGACATCGCGTTCTTCACTCCGCTTGGTACGCACTTGTCCGGCTTCAACACCAGCCTAAAAAAATTACTCTCGCAGGGGTAAAGCCATGCTCGTTCGCCTCACGCATATCAGCACCGCCACGCTCTTGATCGAAATCGGATCAGTCCGCTTGTTGACTGATCCCGTGTTCGATCCAGCGGGCGGCAAATACGACTTCGGTTTGGGCACCGGCTCGAAGAAACTCGCGCCGCCTACCGTCCCGATTGATCAACTCGGCCACATCGATGCCGTTTTGCTCAGTCACGATCAACACGAAGACAACCTCGATAAAGCGGGCCGCGCGTTTTTGCCCCAGGCCGATCGAGTCCTCACCACCCGATCGGGCGAGCGGCGACTCGGCGGCAATGCAGCCGGTTTGGCGAACTGGCAAAGCACGAGCGTCCAAGCAAAAGACACCTCGATCAAAATCACGGCGACACCCGCCCAACACGGTGATTTGATCGTGCGCCCGTTCTCCGGTGAAACGATCGGTTTTCTGCTGGAATGGGCGGGCCAATCGAACGGCGCGTTGTACATCACGGGCGACACGATTTTCTATCACGGCATTGAGGAAGTGGCACAGCGCTATCGGATTGATGTGGCCCTCTTGCATTTAGGCCGTGCCAGTTTCCCCATCACCGGCCCGCTCAAATTCACCATGGACGCCGCCGACGGCGTGCGCGCCGCGCGCGCCCTCAATGCGCGTACCTACATTCCCATTCACTACGATGGTTGGTCGCACTTCCGCGAGCCCAAGACTGAAATCGACCAACGCTTTGCGGCCGCGGGCTTGAGCGATCGGCTGCGGTGGATTCCGCAAGGGCAGGCCGTCGAGTTGGAGATGTAATCATGACGAAACGGGCCATCATCATCGGCGGCGGGGTAGGCGGCTTATGCACGGCGATTGCGCTGCGAAGAATCGGCCTTGAAGCCACGGTATATGAGCGCGCCGATATGCTCGGCGATGTGGGCGCGGGGCTGGTTGTTGCCGCGAATGCGATTCGGGCTTTGCGGCGGCTGGGGTTGGCAGATGAGGCCATCGCTGCTGGGTCAAAGATCAAACTGGCCCAAATCCGCACGAGCGCCGGCGCGGCGCTGTCGGCCACGGACATGAGCCAGTACGAAACGCGGTTTGGCGCGCCCAGCATAGCCATTCACCGGGCCGCGCTGCATAAGGTGTTGCTGGACGCACTGCCCGCAGGCACGGTCCGCCTGGGCGCGCGCTGCACCCGCGTCGAGCAAGACCCGGCCGGGGTGACCGCGCACTTTGAAGATGGCACAACCGATCGGGCTGAGATGTTGATCGGCGCGGACGGCCTGCGCTCGATCATCCGCCAGCAATTGTTCCCGCAAGTGCCGCTGCGCTATTCTGGCTATACCGCGTGGCGTGGCGCCGTGACCAGCCGCGACGAGGTCGCCTTGGGGATCACCTCAGAAACGTGGGGGCGCGGTCAGCGCTTTGGCATCGTCCGCATGGGCGCGGAAAAAATTTACTGGTTTGCCACGGCGAACACGCCGCCGGGCGTGACCTATCCGCCTGACGAACAAAAGAGTTGGCTGCTGAAAATTTTTGGCGGCTGGCACCACCCGATCGGCCCGCTGCTCGAAGCGACGCCTGCCAACGTGATTCTGCACAACGATATTTCTGACTTTGCGCCGCTGAGTCAATGGAGCGTGAGCCGCATCACGCTGCTCGGCGACGCGGCGCACGCCACCACGCCCAATTTGGGCCAGGGCGCGTGCATGGCGATTGAATCGGCCGATGTGCTGGCGCAGTGTGTGTCGCAAACCGACGATGTTGCCGCCGCTTTCAAAGCATATGAGTCGCGTCGCAGACCACGCACGGCCTTCATCACCACTCAATCGTGGCAGATCGGACGTGTGGCACAGCTGGCCAATCCGTTGTTGTGCGCCGCGCGGAATTTGGCTGTCAAAGCTTTCTCAGCAAGCGCGATGAACCGGCAATTGGCGAAGGTGTTGGGCGCAGAGTCGTGAAAACCGGGCGCAGTATGTTGGCCGTTTCATAGAATCAGCGGCCGCTCTTTCAGCGCGGAAATACCCATTCGCCAACGAAACGACTAACGCCACAACTGTTCAAGAAATAGTGGCTTGACAAACGGCTTAAATGAGTGTATATACACCTATCATGTTCAAAGAAATGTCGCGAGAGAGCCTGTACGAATTCGCGCGCCAGACGGTGCCCTGCGTGGGCTTCAACACCCGCCGCGCTACGCGGCTGATTACGCAGTATTACGACAAAGCCCTCGCACCGGCGGGCGTGCGCTCCACGCAATACTCGCTG
>JAGOBP010000381.1 GCA_017999195.1 Thermoflexales bacterium | reverse complement strand
GTTGCTGGCTGTGAAATAATTCCTCAAGCGGCACAGATTTAGGAACTTCAATCCATGACTGAGCGTCCTGTAAGTGGAGGACTACCCATGAAGATCAGACTGTTACTCTTAACCCTGAGCATCCTGCTGACGGCCTGCGCGCCCGCCACGTCGGTTTCACCGTTACCCGCGCCGGTCTCACCCGTACAGCCGCCCACACGCGACACGATCATCGAGCCGATCCAGATCGATCAAGTTGAAATACGTATCGCCGAGTCGTTTCCGGTGCAGGTGTTCGCGCATGTGACGGGCGTCATCGGCGATGGCTGCTCCAGCGTGCTGCCTGCGGAGCAGAAGCGCGAAGGCAACACCGTCACCGTCACCATCAATCGTCAGCGCCCCGCCGAGGCGATGTGTACGCAGATTGCCAAACTCTACGACGAAAACATCCGGCTGAGTGGGGATTTCCCGCCGGGCGAATACACGCTTAAAGTGAACGCCGTTACGCAAACCTTCACCGTCAACTAAACCCGCCGCCGATTAAGCCACGCCAACCCGAGCGCCGAACTCAGCCCCACCGCCCCGATGATCAACCAGGGCCGTGCGGGCTGAGCGGCTTCAATCGAGGCCCCGTACAGTGCGCTGCCCAGGAAGTTGCCCAGGCTGCCACCAATCGCCAGCGCCATCGCGCTGACCCCAAAGTATGATCCGCGCGCCTCAGAGCGCGCCAGCGCGGCAATGACCGTGCTTTGATTGGGCAGTGAGACGAGATTGCCCAGCGAGAAGAGCGCCACGCACACCAGCAACCCCGGCAGTGTTTGCGTCAGCGCGATGCTGCTCATCGCCACGGCCATGATCCCGATCCCGGCCGCCACCGCCGACATGGGCGGCACATGTCGTTTCATCCAGCGCACCAGCGGCACCTGCAAAAAGATCGTAAACAGCGAATTGATCAAATACACCGTGCCTACACTACCGGGATCGCCGCTCAACGCTTCAGCCTTCAGCGGCACGCTCAACGTCAACTGCACCCACATAAACCAATAGCCCATCAACAGCGCGACGAGGATCATAAACGGCCGATCGTGCAGCGCCAACCGCACGCCGTGCGTTAAACCTTGCTCTTCGCCACCCACCTTCACATTGGGCAACAACCACGCCGTTGTGATCAAACAGACCAGATACAGCCCCGCCGACAGATACGCCACCAGCGCAAAATCGACCTTCAGCAGCGCCGAACCGATCAGCGGTCCCAGCGTCATGCCCAGGCCCGTCATCACGCCGCGCGTCGAATAGAACGATAGCCGCTCATCTTCGGTGGTCAGCGCCGCCATGGCGGCCGCACTGGGCGAATCAAACAACGCGCCGCCGATCGCGGCCAGGATGCCCAGCATCATCAAGACCGGAAAGGTCGTCGCCCACGCCATCGCGCCAAAGCCGATCACGCGAATGACCAGGCCGATCAAGATCAGCGTCTTCGCCCCCAACCGATCGGCCAGTGCGCCCCCGGCGACCGTGAGCGTCTGCTGCACCAACTGCCGCACGCCCAGCACCGCGCCGATCGAGGCCGCCGCCCAGCCCAACTCATCCACGTAATGCAGCGACAGAATCGGCACGATCATAAAAAAGCCGGCCCACATCAACAACGTGTTGGCCAGCAAAACGATCAGCCCACGGCGGCGAACGGCGCGCGGCAAAGCGAGAGGTTGTGGATTAATCACGAGGGGAAGTGAACCGCCCTTGTAAAACTTACGCCGGACGCGCCGCGTGTCTGGCGTGCCGCGCGCGCGGAATCAAACCACGTTCCGGCGCAAACAAAAAGGCCAGCATGAAGATGACGGTCGCCACCAAGACCACGGCCGCGCCCGACGCCACGCTGAGATAGAAACTCAAGTACAGCCCCACGATGCTAGACACTGCGCCGATGATGGCCGCCACGATCATCATCGACGAGAGGCGGCGCGTCAGCAGATAAGCCGCCGCACCGGGCGTCACCAACATCGCGGATACCAGGCCCACGCCCACCGTTTGCAGCGACACCACGATCGTCAGCGACAGCAGAATCAACATGAAGGTACGTAAACGTTCAGCCGGTAGCCGCAGCGTTGCGGCTAGAATCGGATCGAACGAAATCACCAGGAATTCCCGGTATAGAACCACGATCGTGCCCAGCACGAATGCGCCCAGCACCGCCGTGAGCAACAGATCACTCGTACTTACACCCAATACATTGCCAAACAGGATATGCGTCAGATCAACCGCGTAGGTGCGGATGGTGCTGATCAACAACACGCCCAGCGATAGCGCGGCGGCAAACAAAATCCCGATCGCGGTGTCCTCCTTGATCGTCCCTTGCCGCGACAACGCCCCGATGAGCAAAGCCACAATGACGGCGGCCACCAACGCCCCGATCAGCAAGTTGCCGTTCAACAGATAGGCAATGGCCACACCGGGCAAAATGGCGTGAGCCAGTGCATCGCCCAAGAAGGCCATGCCGCGCAGCACCACATAGCTGCCCATGATAGCGCACAAGATACCCACCATCACCGCCGCCAATAGGCCGCGCTGCATGAATTCATACGTGAGAGGCTTCGTCAGAAATTCGATCATGAGTGTTTCAAGCATCCTGAGCGGAGGTCTGCGTTGTATGCAGACCGCAGTCGAAGGACGCGATCTTCGACAGAACCGCATTCTTCGACTTCACTCCGTTCCGCTCAGAATGCTTGTCCTAAGATTCAGAAAATTGATCTTCGTTAACTTAACCGCGCCTCATCGGGCGGACAGCAATCATCCACCAGCGCCGCGCCATTGGGCAGCATCAGCACCTGCCCCGTAAACGCTTGTCCCAGCGCTTGTGGCGTGAACACTTCATCCACTGCGCCATAGGCCACCACACGATGATTGAGCAACAGCACTTGCTTGAAGCGCGCTGCCGCCAGATTCAGATCGTGCGTGGAGATCATGATGGTCACTTCTTGTGTGTTCAGATCGTCCAGCAGGTCCAACGTGGCTTCTTGCGTCGAAGCATCCACCCCCGTAAACGGTTCATCCATCAACAGGATGTGTGGCTCTTGCGCTAACGCTCTGGCTAGAAACACGCGCTGCTGTTGCCCGCCCGATAGTTCCCCGATCGACCGTTTCGCCAGATCGGCGATGCGTAACTGTGCGAGACTGTGAAGCACGATCTCCCGATCGAGTTTGGTGGGTCGCTTGGTCCAGCCCAGATGACCATAGCGGCCCATCATCACCACATCGCTCACGGTGACGGGAAAGCGCCAATCGATGTCATTGCGCTGCGGCACATAGGCCACGCAATCTTGATGCGCGCCCAACGGCAGACCGTGAATCAGTACTTCGCCACGCCGCGCGGGCAGCAGCCCCACCAGCACCTTGAACAGCGTGGATTTGCCCGCGCCGTTCGGCCCGACGATGGCGACGCGCGCGCCATGCGGCACCTGAAACGATACGTCGTCCAGGATCATCACGCCGTCGTAGCCCGCCGAGACGCCGCGCAATTCTAATCGGGCCGGTTCGGCGGCCAGGGTGGGCTGGGCTTTAGATTGGACGGCGTGGCTGTGAGCACTCATCGTTTTTTTACTCGTCACTCGTTACTCGTCATAGACTACTTCAACGCTTTGACAATCGCCAGGGCATTCGCCTGAATCATGTCGACGTAGGTGGGCGCGGGGCCGCGCGGATCGCTGATCGAGTGGCTGTACAAGTCGGTCACCACTTTGATGCCGGTTTCGCTGGCGATTTGCTGCGCCAACTGCGGATTGGTGCCGGTTTCCAAAAAGATCGCCGAGGCGCCGGTGGCCTTGATGGTGTCGATCAACCGTGCCAATTGCTGCGCCGACGGCGCGGAGCCGGTGCTCACGCTGGGAATGATCGTGCCGATAACTTTGAAGCCGTAGCGATCGGCAAAGTAGCCGAAACTTTCATGATTGGTCACGATCAGTCGGCGGTTTTCCGGGATGGCCGCGATTTGGTCGCTAATGACCCGATCGAGCGCTTTCAGTTGCTCAATGTAGGTGCCCGCGTTTGCGCCGTAGTACACTGCCGCCAGTGGATCGATCTTTTGCAGCGCGTCGCGGATGTTTTCCACGTACTTGATGACGTTGTTGGGATCCAGCCAGAAATGCGGGTCGCCTGAATCATGATGATGGCCGCCCGACGGGCCGATCAGCAGCGTGGCTCGATCGGTGGTGAAGCCCGTCAAGGCGATGATATACTGGCCGTCTTTTTCAAGTTCCAGAATGTGACCTTGGGTGAGATTCGCGCACGAGACAGGCAGCGTCGTTTCAATTTCGATCGCCGCGCTGTCGGCGGCTTTGCTAACAGCCGATTGGCCCGCGCCCGTCACGATCTGGAAATCGCCCGACTCGTCGGTGGCGTATTTCAGATAGCCTGCGTACGTGCCATTGGCTTGTTTGCCCAGCGTTACATTGAACAGGCCGGATTCGGCGGGCAGGGCGGCGGCCGAGGCAACATCCACGCCGCTGACTGCATCTTGCGCCGGGGCTTCACCGGCGGCCACACACATGGCGTCGGCTTTGTCCGCGTCCGTCATGACAGCCTCTTCGCCTTCGCGCGCCGCTCGGCTGGTCAGGCCCGCCGAGGCTTCAATCACGGTGCGCTCGCCACCGGCATTTTGCAGTAATTCGTCTAAAAAGCCTTCAAAGCCCGCGCCGTTGACGATAAGGACATTGCTCTCTGCAACGGTCGCCACGTCTTGCGGCGTCGGCTCGAAACTGTGCGGATCA
>JAGOBP010000380.1 GCA_017999195.1 Thermoflexales bacterium | reverse complement strand
CACTTCGGGGTCGAGCTTTTCCGACAACGCCGTAAAACCCCGTAGATCGGCAAACAGCGTGGTAATGGGGCGGCGTGCACCGCCGAGTACCACGGTCTCCGGCTGGCTGAGCAATTGCTCGACCACGGTGGGTGTGACGTAGCGCTCGAAGACATTGCGAATGGTCTGTTTTTCCCGCTCTTTGGACTCTTCCAGTTCACGAAACAGGCGCGAATTTTCAATCGCGATCGCCGCATAGTCGGCCAGCGATTGCAGCAATTGCATATCATGCTCGGCAAATGGGTGCGCGCCCGCCGCGCGACTGATCTCCAGGGTCCCGATGATTTTGCGGCCCACTTTAAGCGGCACGGCCACATCCAGCCCCGCGCCCACCGGCAGCCCCGAATGCAGCACTTGCTGGGACAGGTGCGCATCGGCCTGCAAAATTGCCGCCGAAGCGCCGATGACGGCCTGCACGCGCAGCTGCTGGCTGGCGGCCTCCCACAGGCGCAATACGCAGGCTTGCGCCGTCGTCACGTACTGTGCCCCTTCGATGATGCGCTTGAGCACCGTATCGTGATCGAGCAGCGCGGTCACGCTCTTGCCAATGCCGTAGAGCGTGGTGAACTCGCGCAGGCGGGATTCCAGCGCATGATTCGCCAGGGTGAGCTGCGCGTTGACTTCGTCGCGTTCGCGGCGGGCGCGCGTTTCCGACAGGGCGCGCTCGATGGCGTTGAGCATGTCCGGGATTTCGTACGGCTTGACCACATAGTCGCGCACGCCCAGGCGAAAGGCTTCAATCGCTAGGGCTTCGGAGCCATGCGCGGTGGACAGAATAACGGGGATGTTCAGCGCTTGGGCGCGCAGCGACTTGAGGACATCAATGCCGCTGAGCTTGGGCATTTCCAGATCGAGGACGATCAGATCGGGTTTGTGCATCAACGCCAGACGCACGCCCTCTTCACCGTCGCGTGCCACGCACGGCACGTACCGATTGGGCTTCAGCACGTACTCCACGCAGAAGTCGCGCGTCAGCTGGGAATCATCGACGACGAGGATGGTTTCACCGGCCATAGATATTTAGTGAAGTGCTGCGTACTGCGTAATCGATTTGATTACGCAGTACATTTTACGCATTACGCGTGGTTTGCTGGCGGTTTGAATTATACCTTAAGCCGGTTGCGCGATGCTTTCCAGTTTCAAGGAGATGGCCCGCGACGCCGAATCGTTGCCCATGCTGATCCCGTAAATGGTATCAGCCGCTTCGATGGTGCCGCGATTGTGTGTGATGATGACGAACTGGGTGCCCGCGCTCAGCAACTTAATGGCATCGCGGAAACGACCCACGTTGGCTTCATCCAGCGCCGCATCCGTTTCGTCGAGGATGCAGAAGGGGGGCGGTTTGACCTTGAGGATGGCAAACATCAAAGCCGCCGCCGTCAGCGAGCGTTCACCACCCGATAGTAGTGCCAGGCCCTGTTGTTTCTTGCCGGGCGGACGCGCATTGACTTCGATGCCCGTTTGCCCGATGTTATCGGGATCGGTCAATACCAGCTTGGCTGATCCGCCGCCGAACAACATCTGGAATGTGCCTTTGAATTCTTCGGCAATGGCATTGAACGTTTCACGGAACGAGATTTGCATCAACTCGTCCAGTTCCACGATCACTTGCTGCAACTGCAAAATCGCTTCTTCCAGGTCGGACGACTGCTGCGTCAGGAACTCAAAGCGCTGGCGGGTCTCTTCGTATTCGGCTTGCGCTTCAGGATTGATCGGCCCCAGGCGGCGAATCTGCGCCTTCATGCGCTGGAGGTCTTGCTCCATGCCTTCGGGCAACTCGTCCACCGTGGGCAGTTCCGACACGATGGGTGTCAGCGGCAGCGGCTGCGGGCCGGATAAATCGGCCATTTCCAACTGCACCAGCCCCAGTTCTTCATCGATGCGCGAGTGCAAGTGATTGAGTTCTTCTTCCTTGCGCGTCACATCGATCACGGCCTGATTGTAGAGCGATTCGAGTTCGCTCAAGCGTTGACGGGCGGCGCGCTCGTCGGTCGTCAAGCGATTCTGCTCGACTTCCAGATCGCGCAGCGCGGCTTCCGCCGGATCGATTTGCGTTTGCAGCGCGGCCAGATTTTCGGCCAGACTGGCGGCACGTGTGCGATGGCCGTTCAACTGCGACTCGATCGATTGCTGTTCAGTCGTGATCTGCGTCAGCCGGTCGGCGCGGCCTTTGAGTTGGGCGCGCAGCTGATTCAGGGCGGCTGTGTATGAGGCCACCACGTTCGTTTGGCTGCGGCGCAGTTGTTCGGCCACGGCCGCTTCGGCTTGCAGCGTCGTCAAGTTCGCGGTCAATTCTTCCAACGGCAGTTGCGCGAGTTGCGAATTGAACTGCGTTACGCTATCCGTATGCCGCGCCAGATCATCATGCAAATGGCGCTCTTCGGCCTGCAAAATCACATCGCGCTCATCCAGCGTGGCGAGTTCAGTGTTGATCTGCGTGATCAGCCCTTGCTTCCAGTCCAGCGCGCGGCGCACATCATCGATCTGGCGTTCGACGTTACGCCGTTGAGTTTCGGTGTTCGCAATCGCGGCGGAGGCCGATCGGGTTTGGGCTGTAAGCGCCGTTTGTCGCTCTGTCAGTGAGTCAATTGTTTTAAGCGCCGCTTGATGTCCTTCTGCGGCGGCGGTCGTTTTCGCGGCGGCCTTATCGATCTGCGCGGGCAAACTGCGCCATTCGCGCTCGCGTGAGAGCAAATCGCTGGAGCCGGTGGCGCGACCGATGGTGATGACGCCGTTGGAGCGCAGCACTTCGCCGCTGCGCGTGGCGATGTGATAGCCTGCGGGCAGTTGCGCGCGCAAGGTGTGCGCCTCATCGAGCGACTCGACGACGACGACATTGGCGAGCAACCGTTGAACGGCCGATTGCAGTGTTGATTCACAAGTGACACAATCGATGGCAAAACGCAAGCCCGCAGGCAACGGCACTTCGATCGGGGTCGGCGGCTCGATCGGTTTTTCGCGGCCTCGCAAGAGCGCCCCCCACGGCAAACAACCGGGGGCGGTCGAGGGCACACTCGGCGGCTGTGGCTCGGTCGAGGCTGGTTCAGGCTGTGCGGCTTCGGGCAAATCGAGCGGCAGCAGTGACGCACGACCATTGTTGTCGCCCAGCAAATCGCGCGCGGCTTGCGCCGCCGACCACGACTCCACGACGATGGCCTGAATGTCGAAACCGAGCGCGGCTTCGATGGCGCGTTCCCAGTCTGAATCGACGTTGATGAGCGTAGCGAGAATGCCGCGCACGCCGGGCACTTTGGCATTGATGACGGCGCGGGTGCCCGCATCGAAACCACTGAGCGAAGCGCGCACTTCCGACAGCACCGTGAAGCGGTCGCGCAAGCGATTCTCGGCGGCACGCGCTTCATTGAGTTCGGTTTGGCGTTGGGCGGCTTGTTGCCGTGCCGTAGTCAGTTCGGCGTTGAGCGCTTCGATCTGTTGATTCAGTTCGGTGCGCTGCGCTTCCAGTCGCGCCAGTTGTTCGCTAATCGCGGTGCGTTCAATGTCTAAAGTGGCTTGTTTTTCAGCCTGCGCGGCGATGTCGCGTTGATGCGCGGCCGTGTCGTTTTCCAGTACGTGGCGGCGCTCGGCTAACTGCGCACGTCGATTGCGGCGATCAGTCAGGGCCGATTGCGTTTTTTGAATCGCATCTTGCGCGGCCGCGCGTGATTGTTGCAGGCTCTGGCGTTGCGCTTGGCGCGCATTCAGGGCCGCTTGCGCGGCAGCGATGGCGGCCGCTTGCGTATCGCGCTTGGCGACCACTTCAGCCAGATCGGCCTCGGCCTTCGCCACGCGTTCGGCTTGCGCAGTCAGTTCGGCTTCGAGCGACGTGCGATCGGTGGTGGTTTGTTCGATCTGATTTTGCAGTGATCGCGAGCGTTCTTCGAGCACAGCCAGTTGCCGCTGCACGGCCTCGGCTTGAGTGTGCAGATCGTTCGCGCTGCGCTGCCACTCGTTGACGCGGCCGCGCAGTTGCGCTTGCTTCTGGCGCACGGCTTCAATCTGCTGGCTGAATGTGGACATATCGGCGCGGCGCGTGGCTAATTGGCCGCTTTGCGCTTCGGCCGCCGAGCGGGCTTCGCTCAGCGCCGTTTGGCCCATGCCCCAGTGATAGCCAAACCACGTGCGCTGCATCGCTTGCAGTTCGGTCGAGAGGCGCGCGTAGTCGCGGGTGCGCTGCGCCTGCCGTTCCAGTTGTCGCACGCGCGGGCCAATCTCCGCCACGATGTCACGCACGCGATCAAGATTGCGGCGGGTCTCATCGAGTTTGCGCAGCGCGTCTTCGCGTTTGCCGCGATAGAGGGAAATGCCCGCGGCTTCTTCGAACAAGGCGCGGCGTTCTTCGGAGTTGAGTGACAGCGCTTGATCGACCAGACCCTGACCGATGACGGTGTAGGTGCGGCGCGCGAGGCCGGTCTTGGCGAGCAGTTCACTGATCTCGCGCAAGCGCACTTTGCTGCCATTCAGCAAGTATTCGTTCTCACCATCCCGATAGGCGCGGCGACCGATCACGACTTCGTTGAAATCGATCGGGAAAAAGCCGTCGGAATTATCGAGCGTGAGATAGGCTTCGGCCACACCCGATCGCGCACGGCCATCCCCACCGGCGAAGATCAAGTCTTCGCTTTTCTTGGCGCGCAAAACGGAAAAGACTTGTTCGCCCAAGACCCAGCGCAGCGCATCGGCCACGTTGGACTTGCCGGAACCGTTCG
>JAGOBP010000379.1 GCA_017999195.1 Thermoflexales bacterium | reverse complement strand
CCAGTGTGGCGCGCACGGCCTTGGTCAACAGGTCGGGCTTGACCAGCGGGGTGTACCGCGCGCCGAGTTGGGCATGGATAATCGCTTTAGGGTTGATCGGTTTTTTCGCCATCATTTGGTTTCGCTGCTTCTCCGTTGTTTTTGGCCGGGGTTGGCCCGGCGCCGCGCAAGCGGCCGGTGTCGGACTTGATTTCCTGGCCCGGATAGCGCAAGCGCGGATGGAACATGCCTTGCAAGGTCGCCGCGAAGGACTGTCGGATGGTATCCAGGTCGCTCAACGTCAACGGGCATTCATCCAACTGCCCCCACGCAATGCGATCGGCAATGGTCTTGCGCACGATCTCGTTCAGTTCTTCCGGCGACGCAGGCCGTGTGGCGCGGACGGTCGCTTCGCAGCCATCGGCCAGCATCAGTAGCGCGGTCTCTTTGGTCTGCGGCTTGGGGCCGGGATAGCGAAACGCTTTCTCATCCACGCCGGCCGCGCCTGTGGGCGATTCTTCCACCGCTTTCTGATACAAGAAACTGACGCGCATAGTGCCGTGATGTTCGGGAATAAACGCTCGCACGCGCGACGGCAAGCGATAGCGCTTGGCCAACTCCACGCCGTCATTGACGTGGCTCACGATGATCTCCGCGCTGGTGCGCGCATTCAATTGATCGTGCACGTTCGCGCCTTCCACTTGATTTTCCACAAACATATACGGTCGCGCCGTCTTGCCGATGTCGTGATAAAACGCGCCCACTCGCGTCAACAGCGCATTCGCGCCGATGCGGTCCGCAGCCTGTTCGGCCAGATTCGCCACCATCAGCGTGTGATGATACGTCCCCGGCGATTGGCGCAGCAATTCATTCAACAGCGGATGCGTGGGGCGCGCCAGTTCCAGCAATTGCAGCGTCGTGGTGATGTCAAACAAATTGCCGATCAGGAAGAACCCGCCCAACGTCAAACTGGCCGATAAACCGCCGTTCAGCAACACCGCCCCGATCAGCGTCACCCACCCGATCGGATCTGTGCCGCCCGACGGCAGCCGGAACGCCAGCAGGATCACGCCGTTGATCAGGGCGACGTTCAAACCCGCCAAAAAGAAGGTGTTCAGCCGTTCCACGCGGCCCAGCGACAACACGGCGATCAAGCCGCCGGCCGCTACATACATGGTAATTTCCAGCGAACCGTTGGCCAGCACGCCGATGAGACCCGCCAGCATGATCGAGGTGGTCACAGCCAGCCCCGGCCCCAGCAGCACCGTCAACAACATGGACAGCGCCGCAGCCGGAAATACGTACGGCAGCACCGTGCGATTGGGGACCATGAATTTGGCGACCAGCAAAAAGAAGGCCAGCAGCAACAACAAGAGCAGCAAGTGGCGCGGCCGATCGAGCAACTCGGCTTCAAAGCGCCACAAATACAGGCCCATCAGCGCGGCGGCGGCCAGGGCAATCAACAGCGAGCCGCCCAGATCGCCCCAGCCCAATTGCGACTGGCGCAAGTTCAGTTGATTCAACGCCTCGATTTGCAGCGGCGTGACCACCTCGCCCTGCCGGATGATGGTCTGCCCGGTTTCGATGTCGCGCGAGCGCGGCTCGACTTTGCTGCGCGCTTCGGCGCGAGCCTGCTCGGTGGCGGGATCGTTGCGGGCGCGATTGGGTACGATGAAGTTCTGCGCCACCTCGCTGACGAGGCGCGTTTGATCTTCGTTTAGATCGATCGCCACCAGCGCGGGCAGCCGCGACTTGAACTCGGTCACGTTCACATCGCGGATGACGTTGCGCAGCGTCAGATCGATCACGGCGATGACTTCCTGCGACACGCGCTGCCATGTGTCGGCGGGCAGTTCGAGCAGGGCGTCGATCACCGCCGGGGGCAGGGTGACATTCTCGATGGCGGCGAGGTTGGTGCGTTTTTGATCGCGCGTGGCCTGCGTATCCAGGCGCACCGCGCGAATGAAGTCCAGCACTTGCCGGGCATAGGCGATTTGCTGACGGGCCACCCGCGGATCGACGGGGTCGTATTGCACGGCCACGCTGCGCTCGGCCTCTTCGCGGGCCAGTTCGGTCAGGACTTCGCTGACGTAGCGGTCGGTGCGCGGCGAGCGGACATCTTCCGGCGCGACCTCGCCCGCGTTCAGCGCCACCTGTCCAACGGCCGACAGCGGCACGATCAGAATCGCGGTGGTGGCCAGCACAAACAGCGCACCCAACAGCCAGACGCGCGTGTTGCGCCAGGCTTGCCGTTTATTCAGTTGACTGGAGCGGGTGTTGGGTAACCACATATTGGTCTTATGCGCAGTGGCCGCCAGCGGTTCAAAACCGACGGCGAGCCAGTGCCAAACAAAACGAGGAGCAATTTGCTCCTCTTCATTATCATACAAAATGGGCGAATGGCCTAAACACTAGGCCGGGCTTGATGTTGAGGAAAGTCTACACGGTCAAAGAGGGCGCGTCAAGGCGAATCGGAATTGCTCCCCGCGCCGTCCTCGGCGCAGGGCCGCCGCCGCCGAGGACGGCGGCTTGAGCACGGCGCGCCACAAAATTTTCAGAGAACTGAAATTGCTCCCAGCCCGCGTCCACGCGAGCGAATGTGGCACAAAGACCGACCGCGCGGACGCGGTCGGGGAGCCGCGGAAGACCTCGGAGGTTTTACCGGATTGGCTGGCAAAGCTGGCCGGTCGGCTCGAAGGACTGTCAGCTGATGCCTGATGGTCTGTAAAAAACTCCGAGGTCTTGATGGCGGTGCACGTCGAGACGGACGTGGCATCATTTCAGCCAAGGCCGCAATTGTTCTCTCAGTTTGAGTGACCCGCAAACTGTTGGGGGCGACCCATATCCAACTGAACTTGAATAAATCTTTTCCACTCTTTCTGACTGCAAATCGGTCATGCTGAAGTACATGCAAAACCCGTCAAATTCCGTTAGTAGATACACATACCTTCTGGAAGTGATGTTCCCATCAGGGGTTCTGGTGTTTTCCACTTCGACGGGATAACCCTTTAAGGTCTCAGCGACTTCGGAGTAGAAAGTCTGATTAACGGGGAATTTCTCTTCCAAGACACGCGCCAGATCAGCTCCAAGAGTATTGTGATCAACGCGGCAAATCGAATGGTCGCTAGGTAAGCTTAGCTTTTCACAGAAGTAAGCCTTAGTCTCTGCTTGAACCGGCTGTACCAACCAAGGATAGTTTTGGGCGTCTTCGGGACTTGGCTGAAATAATGAGCATGCCAGATTAGCAAAGCATACACCTATTATTGCCAGGAATAGCATTGGCTGTAGAAATTTTCTGGCAGGGCTACTCACGACGCCTCCTGTTTCGACTCACAAAGGTCGATTCATTCTTGTCAATTCACTCAGTTTATTTGATGGCTAATATCCATCACTGTCGTCTTGTTCATATCAAACCACTCAATCCGCTCATCGGCGGGGCGGAACCACGCGTATTGATGCCGCACAAAGCGATGCGTGTGATGTTTGATCTGCTGCACCGCCTCGGCCAGATCGATTTCGCCGCGCAGCACCGCGCCCAATTGCGGATAGCCCAGGCTCGACATCGGCGGCAGCGACCACGCGTATTTTTCAGCCAAAACACGCACCTCGTCCAGCCAACCCCGCTCGATCATCGCATCGATGCGGGCGTCCGTGCGGGCATACAACGCCTCACGCGGTAACGTCAACCCGAGGCGGCGCACGGCAAACGGCGGCGGATTCACTTGCCCCAACTCGCTGAAGCGCTGGCCTGTCTCGCGATACACCTCCAGCGCGCGGATGGTGCGGCGCACATTGCGCGGATCGATCTTCAAGGCGGCGGCCGGATCGATCTGCTGCAACTCGGCGTACAGGTCCGCGCCCGAGCGGCTTTCCAACTCCGCGCGCAAGGCCGCATTCGGCGGCACTTCGGGAATCATCAAGCCTTCGGTCACGGCGCGAATGTACAAGCCCGTGCCGCCCACCAACAACGGTTGTTTCCCTTGCGCAAAGATCGCGTCAATGGCCGCGTAGGCATCCGCCTGATATTCGGCCAGCGTGTACGATTGATCGGGTTCAACGCGATCGATCAAGTGATGGCGCACCTGCGCCAGTTGATCGCGCGTAGGCTTGCCCGTGCCAATATCCATGCCCCGATAGATCTGGCGCGAATCCGCGGACACGATTTCGCCGTTGAGGCGCTGGGCCAACTCAATGGCGAGGGCGGTTTTGCCCACGCCAGTCGGCCCGACGATAGTGATGAGGGTCGGTTGATTATTCAAGGGCGTTTTCCAGATGATTGAAGCGCACGACTTCACCGCGCAGGCCGATCTCAATCGCGACCACGTCGATGCGCCAGGCCCGATCGGACGCCGCGTGCTCGTTCAGGTACGTCAACGCCGCGCTGATCAATCGGGCGCGTTTCCGGGGCGTGATCGATTCTTCGGGCGTGCCAAAGCGATCGCCGCGCCGGGTGCGCACTTCCACAAAGATCAGCGTATCGGCGTGCTCCAGTACCAGATCGAGTTCGCCCGTGGCGCAGCGCCAGTTGCGGTCGCGCACATTGTAGCCTTGCGCTGCCAGCCGCCGCGCAGCCAGGTCTTCGCCTAATTTGCCCAGTGTTTGCCGTCGATCGGTCATGTTCATCAATTGCGTGAAGTGCCCTTATTGTAATCTACATCGGCCGATCGGGCTGGTTGTCAGCCCGATTTGAAATATGTTAGAATACGCGCAGCTCCACACTTCACTTCAACAGAAGGCGTTCATGGAAAAGATCGATATTCTGCGCCGCAC
>JAGOBP010000378.1 GCA_017999195.1 Thermoflexales bacterium | reverse complement strand
AAATCGCTCAGGAAAGGTGACTGAGCCTGTTGTCAAGCCAATTGGCCCTAAGAAACCGACTAAGCCTGCGGCCAAGCCGGTTACGCCCAAGAAACCGACCAAGCCTGCCGCCAAGCCGGTTACACCTAAGAAGCCAACCAAGCCTGCCGCCAAACCCGTCACGCCGAAGAAGCCGACCAAGCCTGCGGCCAAACCGCCTGTCAAAAAACCCGCCGCGACTGGTCCAGCCATTGACGCTTACATTACTAGCCTGAATTATGACCCCCGCGTTATCCTGAGCATCGTGCCCGACGGCACGACCTCCGCGTTGCCCGTTAAGGGGCGTGAAGCCGTCGGCAATGCCGTGATCATTTGCACCACCACCCGGCACACCTTACAAAAGAACCTGTCCGAAGTTGCCATTTTAAGTCCGGCTGCGGGCGTCATCTTCCCCGGTGCGCTCATCCGCGCCGATCAGGACATGATGGACGGGCATCCTCAGCCCATCGTTTTGCCGCGCGCCAAGGTCACTCTCAACCTCGATCTGCCGGGGCTGAAAGAACCCGGCGGCCAAGTTGTGCCGACGAGTTCGAACGTGATGAAATACTTGAACAAGGCGCTAGAAGAATGGAATAAGATTCCGGCCAGCCAGGGGTACGTCAACGCGGCCCGATCGATCCTGCAAGTCTCCCAATCTTTCTCGTCACAGCAGGTCTCACTGGAACTGGGCTTCAAAGCCGAATGGGCCTCGGGCAATGCCTCGGCGCAAGTAGGCGTGGCCAGCACGACGGAAAGATCGGTGGTGGTGGCCTACTTCAAGCAAGTGTTCTACACCATTTCCATGGACCCGCCCGAAACGCCGTCCAAACTCTTTGCCGCGTCCGTCACCGTGAAGCAGGCGCAGAAAGCCTTTGATGAGGCGCATCCGCCCGCGTATGTCCGCAGCATCGATTATGGCCGTATCTTGATGATCAAGATGGAGTCTTCCAAGGTCGATACGTCCCTCAATCTCAAGGCCGCTTTCCAGCAAGCGTCTATGAGCGGCAGCATCGATGCGAGTTACCGGGAGATCATCCAGAACTCGACCTTCACCGTGCTTGCCATCGGTGGCGGTGCTGAGACACCGGTCAAGATGTTCAGCGGCTCGTCCGAAGCCAGCCTCAAGGAACTGCAAGCCTACATCGCCGCCGACGCCGTTTATCGGCGCGATAATCCGGGCTTGCCTATTGCTTACACCGTCGCTTTCCTCAAAGACAACTCGTTTGCGCGCATGGGCAATTCCGCCGACTACACCGAGACCGTCTGTGTTCGCTTCAACAACGGCTTCGTGCGGTTTGATCATGCGGGCGGCTACGTCGCCAAGTTCGAGATCGACTGGGTGGAGCCGGATGCCGAAGGCAACTACACCAATAATCGACAGTGGACATCGGGCGAGAAGACAGCGGGTTACTCGGAATCGATCGATATTCCCGGCGACGCCAAGAACGTCCACCTCAAAGCTTGGGCGATGACGGGCCTGGTGTGGGATCCGTGGGGCGAGATTTTGAACATCGTGGTCGATGGCCCCGACAACAAAACGTATCGCGTGACGGGCACCACGCTCGATCGGCACTGGGACAATCCGACGAGCTGAGCAAGCCGATCGGTTGGACGCCTATCCAATGATTGATCGCCATATCCGCCGCGATGTGGCGATCAATTTTTAATTGAGATTCCGAACATGACACATGTCGCGTGCACGACAATCATCCACACCTCGGCTGACGCTGTCTGGCAAGTGATCGGTGACTTTGGTGCCGCCTGCCAATACCTCATGGGCGTGGTCAACTGCACGGTTGAGGGCGGGGGCGTCGGCGCACGGCGCACCTTGACCAATGCTGACGGCAGCGTGATCGTCGAGCGCCTCGAAACTTGGGACACCGCTGCGCATCAACTTAGTTTTGCGCTGCTTACGGACACGCCCTTTCGCGATTGTGTGACCACCCTGCAAGTGCGTGACTTGGGGCCAGACTTGGCCGAATTAATCTGGTCGGCCACCTTTGAGGCCGATGGCCTGCCCGCCGATGAAGCGCGCGATATGCTGGAAGGTGCTTTCGCGGCCAACTGCCTCGCGTTGAAACAGTTTATGGAACGCTGAGTTGCGATCAAAGATCACTGCTTGATTCGCGCATGTCTGTTATGCGGTGAAACGTGGAATTCTGGCGGCGAACTCTTCGCCGGGGAATGCCCCATGATGCGGTTTCCGTTGACTGCTTTGCGCGATCTTAAAAATGCTAGCCCTACTTGGTGGGCGTCCTCCGCCCGACTGGCCAGCAATTCTTCAGCGCTGACAAACAATCAGCACGGTTGATATGTCCGCCATCCAATGGTAGACTACAGTATCAGCATTCACACCACGCGCCTCACTCCGGCGCAGATCGATCGTCCCTGTGTCCTCAAATAGTGAATTTCACATCAGCGACGCCTATCGCTATGACCGCCGCTCTACGCCGCGTTGGGTCGTGTCGCACATCTGGCGCTACAAAGGTCTGCTGGCGCTGGCCCTGATCCTGCAGCTGGTCAGTCTGACGACGTATGCCAGCAGCCCGGTCTTGATTGGCCGCGCCGCCGGTGAAATGGCCTTGCCCGGTGGCGGCCAACTCCCGGTATATGCGTTGATCATCCTGATCATCCTCATCATGGATGGCATCTTCAACTTGCTGGCCTCGTATGCCTACACCCACATCGCCACCCGCTTCGCGGCCGATGCGCGCCAGGAACTGTACGCGAGTTTATTGGGCAAAAGCCAGACCTTCCACAGCCGACAGCGCGTCGGCGATTTGATGGCCCGCGCCACCGACGATGTGGCTTTGCTCAGCGACATGGTCACGCCCGGCGCGAGTCTGTTGATCGAATCGACGGTGACGATCGCGATCGTGCTGGTCTTTATCGGCTCGATCAATCTGCAACTGCTGATCGTCCCCGGCCTCTTTGTCGCGGCCTACATCTTTGCCGTGCGCGCCTACGTCAATGAACTTGAGCCGGTCACGGCGCGGTTACGCCATCAATTTGGGCAACTGGACGCCGCGCTAGCCGAAATCATTTCGGGTATTGAGGTCGTCAAAGCCAGCGCCCGTGAACTCTTTGAGCGCGATAAATTTCGCACGAATGCCCGTCGGTTGCGGGATACCGCCGTTCAACAGGGGCGCATCGAGGCGCGTTACTTGCCCGTGTTGTTGTTCGCCATCAGCGTGGGCGGCATGTTGTTGCAAGCGCTGTGGCTGTATCAGAACACCGTCATCACGCTGTCCGACGTGATTGGCGTGATGGGGCTGATGAATGTCTTACGCTGGCCGACTTTCAGTTCGATCTTTACGTTCTCGCTGATCCAGTCGGGTTTGGCTAGCGCCGATCGGATCCTCAGCATCATCCGCGCGGAGACGGATCTGGACGAGAACGCCGCCGGGATCGATCGGACGGTGCAGGGCCACATTGTGTTTGATGGCGTAGCCTTTGGTTTCAACGATCAGCCTTTGCTGCAAGACATATCGTTCGGGGTTGAAGCGGGTCAAACGGTGGCGATCGTGGGGCAGACCGGTTCGGGTAAGAGCAGTCTGATCGGGCTGGTGAATCGCACGTATGACGTCACGGCAGGCCGCATTTTGATCGACGGCGTTGACGTGCGCGAGTGGAGTCTGGATGGGCTGCGTTCGCAGATTGGCAAGATCGAGCAGGACATCTTTTTGTTCTCGCGCACCGTGGCCGAGAATATCGCCTTTGGGCGGCCCGGCGCAACGCAGGCCGAGATTGAGCAGGCGGCGCGCGACGCCCAGGCGCACGATTTTATACTGACGTTTAAGGACGGTTATCAGACCGTGATCGGCGAACGCGGCGTGATGCTCTCGGGCGGGCAGCGGCAGCGATTGGCGCTGGCGCGGGCCTTCTTGAGTGATCCGCGCATCTTGATTCTGGACGATTCGACGAGCGCCATCGACAGTGCCACCGAGGCCGAGATTCAACTGGCGCTGCGGCATGTGCAGCGCGGCCGCACGACGCTGCTGATCACCCATCGGTTGGCGCAGATTCGGTGGGCCGATCATATCCTTGTGATCGATCAGGGGCGATTGGTCGCGAATGGCACACACGATGAACTCTTGCGCCGTTCACCGCACTACCGGCGCATCTTCGCGCGTTATGATGTGCAACTTCCCGCGTTAGAAAGCGTGGCTTGAGTTATGGGCTTTATTTTCGACGGTCTCGACGCCGAGGCTTACGATCGCCGCTATACCGATCGTGCGCTCGTCGCGCGCGTCATTGGCTATTTTAGGCCGCAAATCGGCCGCATGTTGGCTGTGGCCGGAGCGGTTGTGCTGCAATCACTGCTGGATGTCAGCCTGCCGATCCTCATCTCGCGCACGCTCGATCAACTGGCGGCGGGGCAGGCCAATCTCTTGCTCAGCGCCGGCCTCATCGCGTCGATCGGTTCGCTGGCCTGGGTCTTTAACTTTGTGCGCCGCTCGTTTTCGTCGCGGGCGGTGGCCGCCGTTGTGCTGAAATTGCGCGAAGACGCTTTCGACGCCGTGCTCAAGCGCGATCTGTCGTTCTACGATCAATTCATCTCGGCCAAGATCGTCAGTCGCGTCAATTCTGATACGCAAGCCTTCTCGCAAGTGGTCACGTTGACGATGGACTTGTTCAGCCAGGTGTTGCTCGTCGTGTTGTTGATGGCCTATCTCTTCAGCGTCAATGTCACGCTGACGTGGATCACGCTGGCACTCGCGCCGTTCATTGTG
>JAGOBP010000377.1 GCA_017999195.1 Thermoflexales bacterium | reverse complement strand
TTTTGCTGGCCAGGATGGCGTGGATCGCTTGCGGGATCGCCAGCGTCACCAGACCCGCGCCCGCGCGATACGCCGCCTTCGCCGCGAGGTTGGGCGCGCCCGTGTACAGCGTCGAACCGGAGACGATCAGCGTTTTGCCAAAGGTGCCCTTATGCGCATTGGCCGGGCGCTTTGGCAACCACGCTCGAATCATGACAGGATCAGCCATCTCCGCAGTGATGTCAGCCGCCAACTTCGGATCAGTCCCGATGTCGGCGACGATCAATTCGCCGCACGCGCCCGCGCCGGGAAAGCGCGTATGCCCGATCTTGGGGTACGCAAAGGTCACACTCACGTCGGCGGGCACCGTCAACGGATCGAGTTCGCCCGTATCGTAATTCAAGCCCGTTGGCCCATCCACGGCGACGATCAACTGTGCGCGTGAAGCGGGCGTCGGCAAAGCCGGGTTGATGAGATCAGGCGCGGTGTTTCTGCGTTCAGAGACCGCCTTTGAAACTAGCGTCAGCACCTTAGCCAGATCACCGGTGATGGATCGACTCGCGCCCGTGCCCAGCAGCGCATCCACAATCACATCGCAGTGCCGCAAATGGCTTATTTCAAGGGCATTGGGCGCGATGATGGGCACGGCGCGTTCGCGCAACGCCGCGATATGCTCATCGTCGCGCGACTTGAGCAAGTACACACTCACGGCCGCACCCGCATCATGCAAGTGCCGCGCCGCCACCAGACCATCGCCGCCATTGTTGCCCGGCCCCACGAGGATGAGGACACGAAGCGCCTGGGGAACTGGTAACTGGTCGACTGGTTGACTGGTTGACCGGTTGACCTGTTGTGCCAGTACCACCCGCGCTACGGCGCAGCCCGCGCGTTCCATCATCACGGCATAACTGTGCCCTAGGGCATCGGCGGCCGCTTCGATGCGGCGCATTTGATCGACGGTGACAATCTTCATCGGGTCAGTTCTTAAACATCAAAGGCAAGAAGGTTTGATAGCCGTTAACAATGACGGCATTACCGGGCGTCAACGGCGCATAACCCGCCGGCGCAATGGTCATCGTGCTGATGATGGCTTGAGTCAAGTTCGCCGTGACGGTGGCGGCATAGGTAATTGTAACCGGGGTGGTCGTCAACACCCAGCCGTTCCAGCGCAGGGTGGGCGCCAACGTCGCCGAGGGCGTGCCCGCGCTGGCGTGCAGCGAATTGGGCACATAAGCCAGGCCGCTCGGCACGACGTTGGTCATCATCACACTGGCACTGAGCGTGCCCGTATTGCGCAGCGCCAACGTGAAGGTAATGCGTTCGCCGGGATGGACATGCCCGGTGCCTGCTTGCAGTGTGCTGGTCGATAGATCCGGTGCAAGGCCGGCCGTTTGCCAACGATGATAGGCGATGTTGAGCAGCGGCACAAATTCGGCGGCGGCCTTTTGATGCCCGGCCGACGATGGATGACTGTCGCCGGTGGGGTAGGCCAGGTAGTTGCCGCCTTGATTGGTGAGATGCTCGATCGTGTTGTTGCGGAAGCGATGATGGTTGCCTGTCGTCGCGCCGAAATCATTCGTGTCCGCATCGCCGCCGTTGGTGGTTAGCGTGGTGTAATAATCAAAGACAAACACATTGGCATAAGCGTAGCCGTCCAGCCAATCATCGACGAGCCAGTTGTTGAAGGCGCGGGCGTTGGCGGCATTCTCTACCGACGTGTCAGTCTGGCGCAGTGGCGGCGCGGCGATCACGACAAACAATTTCTCTTGATGCGCCGCAAAGTACGGCAGCATATCCAGATAGATACGCTTGGCATTCGCGACCGTCAGGTCGGAATTATTATTCGCCGAAGCCGCCGGTGGATCGTTCGGTTCGCCCCAGATATTGGAATTCGGGAAGCACGACTTGAACATGATGATCGTGTTCGGGCCGCCGGGATCAGCGGCCAATCGGGAGTAGGTGGAATGTTGGCCGCTTTCAGCATACAGCGCGGCCTGATAGGTCGCGCGATGCGGCCCCGTGAACCAACTGTACCAGTGAGGAATATCGGTGTGATCACCGATCGTGCCGCCGTCATCTTGATCGGCCGGTCCCCAGCCGTAGTTGGTGTCGCTGACAAAGTAGTTGTTATCGCGCAACGCAAGGCCCAATTCGCCGTTGCCATCTTCCAGCCAGGCCTGGCCGGTGGAATGGTGAATGAAGATCAGTTTGACGGGCTGCGCCGGCGGTGACGCATCGAATTGCGGCGTAAACGGACGATCAAGCGGGGCGGCGTGAACCGACAAGACAAGCAACGTCAACGACGCCAACAGGGACAAGCCGAATCGAACGAGTTGGGTTTTCATGCCTTCGCTCCATGTGTGCCCCCGCTGGCTGATGGTCGATCGATGGTGATGAGCCTACTCCAAAGACTGTAGCACACTCGAGATGAAAACACACTCCGCAATGAGTACTACCCGCGCCTAATCCACGGTCAGCGTCTTGCTGAGGTTGCGTGGAAAATCGGGGTCGTAGCCGCGCGCGACGCTGAGTTGATACGACAGCAATTGCAGCGGCAACACCGCTAAAATGGGACTGAGCAGCGGGCCGCTCGGTGGCAGCACGATCAAATCGTGCGCATTGGCCCGCAACCGATCGTCCTCCTCCCCGATCGCGATGGTGCGCCCGCCGCGACACGACGTTTCGTTGATGCCGCTCACCAGCAAAGAGACATCGTCCGGGCCGCTGACGAAGATCACGGGGTAGCCGTCGCGCACGGCGGACAATGGCCCATGCTTGAACTCCGTGGACAACATGCCTTCGCAATGCGCGTACGTGATCTCTTTCAACTTCAACGCGCCTTCCAAAGCGATGGGATACGTCGCGCCGTAGCCCAAACAATATAGATCATCCCACGACGCGAGCGCGGGCGCGATGGCTTTGACTTGCGGTTCAGCCGCATCAAGCGTCTGTTGAATGAGGGCCGGCAAACGGGCCAGATCAGTTGTCGCGTGCTGACCTAAACGCAGCGCCAAATACAGAAACGCAATGACCTGATTAGTGAACGTCTTGGTGGCAGGCACGCTGATTTCGTAGCCGCACGCCATCGGCAGCGCAATCTCGCTGGCCTGCATCAGCGTCGAGCCGATGACGTTGACCAAACTCAATGCTGTCATGCCGCGCTGCTGCGCGGCGTACAACGCATTCAGCACATCCTTCGTCTCGCCGCTCTGGCTGACAAAGATGCCTACATCAGCTGGACCGACGGTGGGCAAATATTGCGGCATAAATTGCGGCGCGAGCACGGGAATCGCCGGACGACCCGCTAATTGCGCCAGATACACCGCGCCCAATAAACACGCATGATAACTGGTGCCGCAGCCGATCAAATACAAGTTGCGGGCCTTGGCCAACCGATCGATCAACGGCGCGACCAGGGGCGAGGCATTGAGCAGATGCAGCAATTCGGTCGCTACTTGCGGCTGTTCGTGAATCTCTTTCAGCATAAAGTGATCGTAGCCGCCTTTTTGCGCGGCGACCATGCTCTCGATGATCGTTTCCGCTTCACGCTCGATGCGTGCGCCATCGCTCACGCGCACCAGTTCGACGCGATCGGCTTGCAGGATCACGATCTCGCCGTCGTTGATGCGCACGATGCGATTGGTCAGCGGCAAAATCGAGGGCAAGTCCGATGAGACACAGGCGGCTCCCTCGGCCAGACCCGCGACCAAGCCTGAGCCTTTCTTGATGGCATATAACTTATCGTCGTTGGCGCGACTGATGACAAAGGCATAATCGCCTTCGAGATCGTCGTAGGCGCGGCGAATGGCCTCGATCATGTCGCAGCCCTTAAGCAGATGCCGCTCCACGGCATGCACGCACGATTCGCCATCGTTCATCGAGCGCACCGTCAGCCCTTCGGCCATGAACTGCTGGCGCAGTTCGACGTTGTTGACGACGTTGCCGTTGTGCGCGCCCACCATGCCGCCCGCCGAATCGAGATGCGGCTGTGCGTTGATCTGCGATGGCACACCAAACGTGGCCCAGCGCAGTTGCACCATGCCGCGCAAGCCCGTCATCGCCGCGAAGTCCAATCGAGCGGCCACGGCATCCACTTTGCCCACGTCCTTGCGGAGATCAATCGTGCCGTTGGAATCGAGCGTGGCACAGCCCACGGAATCATAACCGCGATACGACAGTCGCCGCGCCGCATCGATCAAGATTGGGCCGAGTGGCTGTTCAGTTTGAGTGATGATACCGAAGATGCCGCACATGAGAGCCTTCCGTTGATGCGAAGATAGAGTGGATCAGAGCGGTAATTATAGTTCAAAACGTGGTGCGTGGTGCGTACTGCGTAAAAGAAAACGTGGTGCGTGCCCAACCACGGAACACGCACCACGCATCACGTATTACTCGTTACGCATTATTCTTCCAGCGTCGGCACCAGAATGTCGTACCAGAAGCGCGCCTGCCGCGTGCGGCTGAGGTCTGCGTGGATGTGCTTGATCTCGGTGTATTCGTGCAAGCCCCACGTGCCCAACTCGCGGCCGATGCCACTTTGTTTGTAGCCGCCGAAGGGCGCTTCCGCGTTGATCAGGTGATAGTCGTTGATCCAGACCGTGCCCGCGCGGAGTTTGTTCGCCACGCTGACAGCGCGCTCCAGATTGGCGCTCCACACGCCCGCGGCCAGACCATAGATCGTGTCGTTGGCCTGCTTGATCGCGTCTTCCAGACTATCGTATTTGATCACCACCAACACCGGCCCGAAGATTTCTTCCTGCGCGATGCGCATATCGTTGCGC
>JAGOBP010000017.1 GCA_017999195.1 Thermoflexales bacterium | reverse complement strand
CAACGCAAATCTCACGCGCCCTCATCGTCGATGTGGAACCGCCCAGCATCAGCGCGCTCAGCGTCACCATCAACGGGCAAACGCCGGAGGCGGGCTTGCTCATCGATACACCGTTGATCGAAGCGAATGTCAGCATCGCGGCCACGAGCGATGGCAGCGGGGTAAGTCGTTATCTGTACGGCTGGACCAACTTCCTGACGTACACGCTCGATCAGTTGAACGAGCATGTCGTGTCACCCGCGCAGCTGATCGTCAGTTCACTCGTGTTGACGGACGTGGAAAATCTCGATGCCGCGCACGATGGCGAGGCCCGCTACTTCCACTTCATCGCGGAAGATGTGTACGGCAATCAGCACGTCGAAACCTTCGGGCCGATCTATCACGACCTGCCCGCTAAGCCGGACTACATCGGGATGAGTGAGCCGCTCGGGCCGTTCGAGTCGCACCCGTATCGCCTGTGGACCAACGCGTGCAGCCTCATCGGCACGGACACGCGCATCCCGCGTGAAGCCCTGGCCGATTCCGAACTGCGTCTGGCGCAAAGTCTGTACGCCACGTGGGATCATCAAGCGCTGCGCCTGGCGTGGACGGGCGCGCACTGGAATGTCGATGGTGACCTGTTCATCTACCTCGATACGATTCCCGATGAAGTGGGCGGGACGTATGTGCGCCATGGCGGCAACGTCGCTTACAATCCGTACACGTCAACCAATCCAAGCACGTTGGCGTTGTTGCCCGTGTCCGATTGGGCTACTCCACCCGGCGGCAGCGCGCCCGCCTTCGATGCGATGAATGCGGATTACGCGCTGTGGATCACGGACAACCATACGGTTCATCTGCTGCGCTGGGACAATACGATCAATCAATGGGTTGAAGATGCGGCGGCACAAAGCCTTGGCGTAGTCTATGCCTTCGATGAAGAACTCGACGCGCCGCACACGGATCTATCCATCCCGTTCGCGCAGTTGGGCATCACCGATCTGACAACGGCGCAGATCAGCCTCGTCGCCTTTGCCAGTGAAAAGGACGCGTTGCGCCTTTGGTCAGTCGTGCCTGCGAGCAATCCCGCCGATAGTGCGCGCATCACGCTGCACACTCCGCCACTTGGCGAACCGCACAAGTTGACGCTGACCGATCGCTACACGTTTGCGTTGGCGGACGGCACGTGTCTGTCCGATAGTGAGCGGCTGAGTTTTGAACTCGAAGCCGATCATGCAGGCTTCACGTACAACAGCAATGATGATGCTGTGCGCTTGATCTTGGGCAACACGTTCAGCGCGGCGTTTGATGCTTACGATGCCGCCTATCAAACGTGGCTCAGTAGTGACTACTGCCCCACGCATCCCACCGAACCCGCGTGTCGGCCTGACAAACCCACGCACACCCTCAGCGTGCGCGAACAGTTGGAACCGTTGATGGAGACGCAGTTCCCGCCGTTGCTGCCCGGTCAACACCTCAGCTTTACTGTGTTGTATGACAACGAGTTTGCCGTGACGCAAACGCTGCCCGCGCGCCTCACCGCTGATGGTCTGGCGTGGAATGCAGACACACCGTGGCTCAACGGGTGTGCGGGTTGGTTGAATGTCGTCGCTGCGCCGAATGCACACGGCACGGCGATCGAATTCGGTGGCACAGTCATGTCCAATGGCGAAGGCGTTGTTTCGTTGGACATCAATCCGGCGGACACCCTCAACCCCGATTGTTCGATCACGCCCGGCGTGGGCGAGCCGTTTGCCGCGCTGCACATCGATTACGATCACGACACGACCGCGCCCGGCTACATCGCGATTAAAGAGCCACGCGCGTTGATCGCGACGACGAACAACACGCTGTACGGTGTGGTGCTCGATCATTCGCCCGTGCCGACAATCACGCTGGAAGTGCAGACGCCATCGAATGGTACTGCCTCACAAACGTGCCTCGATGCGACGCCCGAAGATGGCGAATGGACGTGTGCCTTCAACGCGACTACACTCAACGGCGGCACACCCGCGCACGATGACGTGTTCAACGTTCGCGCCCGCGCCACTGACCTGTTTGGAAACATCAGCGCATGGACGGATTGGTTAGCCTTGCGCGTGGATGCGAATCCGCCGACGATTACGCTGGATTCGGCGCTGCAAGCCCGATTTGCGCAGCATCCGCTGAACGGTGAACCGACACTCAATGGCACCGCTCTCGATGATCACGAAGTGAAATCGATCACGGCCTGTGATGCGAGCGGTCAGGACTGCGCGCCCGCGCGTTTGACCAACAACGCGGCTAGCCAGACGCAAACGACCTTCGTGGCCGATGACACGCCGTCGACGCCGATCCCCATCGGGGCGGGCAACGGGCCGCAGAACAGCGCGGCTCTATCGAGTTGTGGCGTGGGTAATTTCGGTATCGTCCGTTCGTTCGATATCGTGTCCAACTTCAGCATCGCCGAGGTGAGTTTGGGCCTCAACCTCCGACATCCGTATCGCAGCGATCTCACCGCGTATCTGCAATCGCCGTCCGGTACAATGGCGACAGTGATCAGCAGCACGGCGCGCACGCTGGCGCAGAACTACGATGTTCTGATGACGGATGCGACGCTGGACACGCTGTTCGCCGATCACATCGATCACGATCTGAGTGTGCCCATCTTTGAAGATGCGCGTTTGCCGGTGACACCGTTCAGTGTGTTCCGTGGTGAACCGGCGTTAGGTACATGGCTGTTGCTGATCTGCGATACCGATTCGAGTGCGGATACGGGCGCGTATCAGCGCGGCGAGTTGATCGTGCGCGGCGATCTTGCGCCCGATCACACTTCAACCGATTGGGACTATGTGCTGCCCAATACGCAGGGCATCGATGGCGAAACGCGCGCATACACGCTGTGGGGCATGGACAGTTTGGGCAATCGCACCACCAGCCCGTTGAATGTGGCGGTGCGCATCGATACAGTTGCGCCCGTGATCACCGTGACGAATGCGCTGCAAGCGGCGATCTTCATCTCGAATAGTCTGCCGGTGCTGAGCGGCTTCGCGACCGATGGCGGCGGCCTGAGCGATGTCTTCATCACGGGCTTCACGCCCTTTGGTGAGTTGATCGATCAGAGTGTGCCGTTGAATGGTAATGCGTGGCAGTTCGATCTGCTGCCGACGGAGTCGGGACGGTACACGTTCTACGTCGAAGCGACGGACGAAGCGGGGAATCAGACGACCGTCGGCCCGTTCAAGGTGGACATTACGCTCCCGGCGCCGTATCAGACGTACTTGCCGATCGTACGACGTTAAGCAACCCCTAAAACGCGGGCGACCTCGTTGCACACGAGGTCGCCCGTTTGAATCACTTCTCAATCTGAGTTACCGGCCGGGCAATCGATCAGCGGCCGCGAATCAAATACACCACGCCGACGATCAAGCCGATGATGACCACGATGCGGCGCAACGCGGCCGGTTTAACCCGACCGGCCAGTCGGCCGCCCAACGAGCCGCCCAGCAACGCGCCTACTGCCATCGCGATGGCGGCCGGCCACACCACCTGGCCTGAAAACAGGAAGAAAATCGCGGCCGTGATGTTGACGCTGAACGCAATCGCCTGTTTCAAGCCGTTCAGCCGCGTTAGCGAATCTTCCAGCACCAGGCCCAAGACCGCCAACACGATCACGCTTAGCCCCGCGCCAAAGTAGCCGCCATAGATCGAGGCGGCAAACACCGGCGGCACAGCCCAGACGTTGTGGATACCCGCTCGGCCCGACTGCGCCACGCGGCGCAGCAACCACGCCCGCAGCCGATCTTGCAGCGCCAGCAAACCAGCGGCCAGCAAAATCAACACCGGCACCAGTTCGCGAAAAACCCGATCGGTGGTGTTCAACAACAATAACCCGCCGACGATGCCGCCCAGTGCGCCGGCCGGCATCAGCCAGCGCAAGCGCGCGGCCTGCCCGCGCAAATCTTGCCGCTGCGCCAAAGTTGCGCCCAGATAGCCGGGGCTTAACGCCACGGTATTGGTGATGCTGGCCGCGACCGGCGGCAGGCCGACCGCCGTCAAGACGGGAAACGTGATCAACGTGCCGCCACCGGCCAGCGCATTAACCGCGCCGCCCGCCAGACCCGCGCCGGCGATGAGCAACAACTGAACGAGGGTCAAAGAGTCTGTCATAAGCTGATCGGTTCCTGATGGGATACGCGATGTTGCAACTGGCTTGATTATACATCGCACGATCAGCGGCCAAGTGTTGGTCGATATAGCACCTCACCGGCTTCAACTGCGCCACTGGCGGTTTACGGCTTACCGCAAGATCAACGGCAAATACATCGTCAACAGTTTAACCATGAAACTGCGATCAACGTTGGGCGCAGCCGCATACACCGCATCACCGGCTTGCGTCGCGCGCAGCGTACACGTGCCGCCGCCGATCAACGACACCAGATTATTGTCGATGGTACACACGTCTAACGTCAACGAACTGACGGTCACACTCAAACCCGATGACGCCGACGGCGCGACCCCGAACGGCGGGGCGGTGATCAACCGATCGGGCAACGCGGCAAAGGTAATGGTCTGCGTGAAGAAGACCGTGAACGATTGATCGACCGTCGGCGCGGGCGCATACGTGGCATCGCCGCTTTGTGAAGCGCGGATGGTGCACGTGCCGCCGTTGAGCACAGACACGAGATTGCCGTTGACCGCGCACACGCTGGTTGTTTGCGACGCAAACGTGACATTGAGATTAGACGTGGCAGTCGCCGTGAGCGTGAAGGCCACATCGCCCATGACTTTATTCGGCAGCGCGCCAAACGCAATGGTCTGCGCCAACTGCGGCGCAACAGTGAAGGTATGGGCGACGGGCGGCGCGGGCGCATAACTTGCGTTACCCGGTTGCGTCGCTGTGATCGTGCATGTCCCGATGACGCCGCTTAACGTGACGGTGATGTCGTTCACCGCGCACATCCCGCTGGCGTTGAAGGTCACCGGCAGATTCGATGAAGCTGTTGCTGTGATGGCAAACGGCGGGGCCGTGATCAGCCGATCGGGCAGCGCGGCAAACGCGATGGTTTGCGTCAAGAGCACCGTGAACGATTGATCCACATTCGGCGCAGGCGTATAGGTCGCATCGCCACTTTGCGAAGCGCGGATGGTGCACGTGCCGCCGTTGAGCACAGACACGAGATTACCGTTGACCGCACACACGTTGCTCGTTTGCGATGCCAAAGTCACACTCAAGCCCGATGACGCCGTAGGCGCGATCGAGAACGCCGCATCGCCGAGGGTGCGCGTGGGCAAGGCCGCGAAGCTGATCGTTTGCGTGAGCAGCACCGTGAACGATTGATCAACCTCGCTCGCGGGCGCGTAGGTGGTGTTGCCGCTTTGCGAAGCGCGGAGCGTGCATAGGCCGCCGTTGAGCAAAGACACGAGATTGCCGTTGACCGCACACACGCTGCCGGTCTGCGACGTGAAGGTCACACTCAAACCCGATGAGGCCGTGGCCCCGATCGAGAACACCGCATCCCCCAGAATTTTGTCGGGCAACGCATTAAAGGTGATGGTCTGCGGCGTGAGGTAGGGCGACTCGATCGCGCCGATGTCGCACGCCGGGCCGATCGGGCGGCCGACACCGCGTTGATCATCCAGCGGGCATTGGTTGTTATCGCCCATGTTGACGAGCGGACTGCTGGCTTGCGGCATTAAACTGAACGTCGGCCCGCCGTTGTTCGCAAAAGCCTCCAGCAGGGGCTGGGTGTTCGTGATATCGAGCGTGCCCGTTAATTTGCAGGTCGCATCGCTGCTCAGGTTGTGGCCGACTGAGATGGGCGTGCCGCTGCAATTGAGCGGGCCGCCCGCGATGACATTGTTGCGCAGGTAGACCGTACCCGCCGCGCGCAGGTTGCTGGCGTTGGTGGTGATGACGGCAGTATTGGACATCAGGGTGTTGTTGGTCAGGTTCAACGTGCCGCCGCCAACATACACACCGCCGCCGCTGGACGCGCTGTTGCTGTAAATGGTGTTATTCACCAGCGTAATCGCGCCCGACGCATACAGGCCGCCACCCGTGCCCGATGTGCCCGTGACGACATTGTTGTAGATCAGCGTACGCGAGAGGGTCAGCGTACTGCCGGCGAAGTACAGGCCCGCGCCGCTGTTATTGGTTTGCAAGAGATTGTCGCTAAATTCAGAATCGATGACCACCAGGTTCTGTGAACTGCTCAGGCCACCCGCATATTGCCGCAGCCCCACATTGCCTTTGAACACCGAGCGGATCACGCTTTCGTAGCGAGCAGTGCTGGTGCCAGAGCTCAAATTCACTGCACCGGACGCCGTGCCGCGATTGTTGAGGAAGGTGCTGTCGCTGATGTAGGCGTTGTTGTTGGCATCGATTGCGCCCGAATAAGCGTTGCCGCCGCCGTTGGACACGTTGCCGATGAAACTGCTGTGCGTGACGGTGAGCGTCCCGGCATAAATCGCGCCCGTGGTGCCGGCCGCCGTATTGCTGATGAACTGGCTGTCGGCGATGATGAGCGGATTGCTCGCGCTGTTGATGCTGATGGCGCCGCCGCTGTTGGTTTGAAAGGTACTGCTTAGAATTTGTGCGTACAGCGGCGCGTTTTCATAGATCACGCCAGAGTTACCGGTCGATGTGTTACTGAGAAACGTGGTGTTGCTCACATAGAGCGTGCCGAAGGTATTGTAGATGGCGCTGGGAAAGTTCGAGGTGTTGGTATTGCTGACCAAAGAGCTGCCTGTCAGGGTCAGTATGGCCGTGCCGCCGGTCATCCAGATCGGCGCAGTGCCGAAGCCGACGGTGTTAGCCTGAAACAGGCTGTTAGACACAACCGTGGGACCGTCGCTGCGAATCACATCATGCGCGCTGGTGCCGGTGAATAACGCGCCCTCGATGGTGGTGAGCGATCGTCCGGCAACATACACGACTTCCGCGTTGGAACTGATAAACGTGGTGCTGGAGATGTTGACCCGGCCCGGATTGTTGAATGCGTAGATCAAGTAACTGCCCGTATTGCTGATGAATTGGCTGTTGGCCACCGTCATCGTGAAAGTGCAGTCCGTTCCGACACACGAACCAGCGAGGGGCGACGCCAGATTGTTGAGAAACTTGACGTTGCTGATCACCAGCGTGCCGCCCGCGTTCCAGATCGAGTTATAAGAACTCGATTGGCTGAGGTTGGCGACGGTGAGATTGGTCAACGTCAAGGCCACGCTGCTGGAACTGACATAGCCCAGGCGGACGTTGCTGCCGGCCGTCAAGGTGATGTTGCTGCCGCCGTCAATGGTGGTACTCTGGTTGATGTTTTTGTCGCTCACAATGTTGATGGTCGCCGGGGCGTTGACGCCGTTGCAATTAAACGTGATCAGCCCGCCCGTCGCCACGGCCGTCGCCAGACCGGCATCGGTGCAATTTGTAACCACGGCGGCGTTGGGACTGGCCTGCGTCACCGGGGCAATGGTCAACAGCAACGCGATAAAGACGCAGAACAAACTCAAGGCGATAACCCACTGTGCGTGTTTCATAAGGCTCCTTCATAACAATCTGATTGCAGGTGTGGTCATAGCATACGCCGCGCGTGTGACAACTGCGTGACAACTTTTAGCGCCGAGGTTGAACTTTCGCCCGCAATGTGGTGGGCCGCAATATCGCCGCCAACCAGATCAGCGCCAGGACACTGGCGATGGCGCTGATCAGCCAGCGATTGTCACGCATCGTCAGGATCGTCGCCGTGTCGTCCCGGACAAAAGCGTTGATATCCCGCCAGGACTCGGTCGGCAAAGCCACCTGCTCTGCGCCGTGTTCTGTGTCCAGCACCAGTCGAAAGCACCGCCGAGTGTGAGTCTGATCGTTTGAATCAAGCCTCTCGCAGTCATACTCTTCCTGATGCGCGCCGGTCAAGCCCGGTACCGATTGGCCGCCGGCGTCCACCAGGCCCAGCCAGTGCCGTTCGCTGAGGGTGCAATCAATCTGATTCGCTTCCACTCGCTGGCAGACCAGCGTCGGGCCGCCAGTGAAGTAGGCGGCCAAGAGCAGGATGCCGATGGGCAGAATAAGCGCCAAGCCCAATACGAAGAGTCGTTGGCTGAGTTTCATGGTTTACCTCTAATGCCGCACCGCGGGCAAGTACGTGCTGCAACTGCTCGGCCCGTATTCCGTGGAAGCGTGTGTGCCCGACAGCAGCCCCGTGTTGGTCTGGAAGGCCACAAAGCAGCGCGTCGCGCCAAAACTGCCGGGCGCGGTGGTGCCGTTCAGCGACCACTGCCCCGTCAGGTCGCTGCCAAAGTACGTAAAGCCGCCTGTCCCGTTGAGGCCAACCAGGGCGCTGTACACTTCCACTTTGACGGTGACAAAACTATTACGGCCCGAGGCCACCCCGTTGACCGTCACGTTCGAGCCAGTGACGGCCACCGAAGTAATCACCGGATATGGTGGCGTGCGAAGATCGGCGTCATAGTTGTCGGCTTGCGTGTCGATGTCCAAGCCCTGATTCAGGACGGCTGATAAATGTGTCCACCAGTTGCCCGTCGCCGTGCTGAAGACGCGCAGACCGTCCCCATGATTGTTCATCACCACGGTATTGGAGATGACATTCGCGGTAGTGCCCACGCCAATCAACAAGAAGCCGCTACCCTGATTGCCCACGACCCACAGGTCGCTGAAGACGTTGTCATGCGCGCCGCTGCGCACATCAATTCCTTCACCTTCGTTGGCGTCGATGTGGCCGCCCTTAAACGTGTTGTGCTGCGCGCCAGAGATGTCCAGGCCCAGCCCGGAGTTTGACCCGATGGTGTTGGCCTCAAATACATTGTTGAATACGTCTGTGCCCAATAGCCACATCCCCCTCAGATTGAAGACCACTGTATTGCCCAGGCCGCCCACCCGGTTGTCGTGCGCGCCGGCGCTCAGCCGGATACCAGTTGCGCCATTGGGCAGGGCCTGAGTCATGGCCACATTCGCGCCGATGAGGTTGGCATCCACGATATTGTCATGGGTGTTATTGACAAGGACGACCCCATCGTAGCCGTTGCCGCTGATCAAGTTGCCCGTATCGCTGGCACCGCCGATGGAGTTGTTCGCGCCGCCGGAAATGGTGACGCCGTTGCTCTTGTTAGGCCGCGCCGCCAGCCCGCTCGGGTCGGTACCGATGGAGTTGCCATACACCAAGGTCCAAGTGCTATTGTCGAGATAGATGCCCCCGCCGCCATTGCCGGAGACGATGTTACGTTCATTGACGGTCGTCCCACCGATCAGGTTAAAGTAGCCGCCATTGACAACTTGGATGCCATCTCCGCCATTCGGCGCGGCGTCGCCGTTGGCGTCCAGCCCGATGACATTGCCCCGGATGGTGTTGAGCGCGGTATCGGTGACCTGGCTGGTCTTGAGGCCGATGATGTAGATGCCCGACGCGCCATTGCCAGAGATGTAGTTCCGCTCATGGCTGGACGATCCGCCAATGACGTTAGAGTAGGTAGCGTCATGGAGGTAAACGCCAATCAGGGTATTGCTGATGAGGTGCGTGACGGAACCGGCGGATGTGTACAGGCCGATCAGGTTGTTGACCACCCGATTGGCATGGGTCTGCGTCCCGTCGATTTCGACGCCGCTGCCGTGATTCCCCGCGATGACATTGCTGGGCAGCGTGCCGGACACGCCAATCTGGTTGCCGCGCGCGCCGTTGAAGATTCGCACGCCGCGCCCCTCATTGGGCAGCGGGAGATGGGTCAGTTCAGTCACGCCGATGAAGTTGCCTTGCAGCGTGTTGCTGATGGCTTGCAAGCCGTCGATGATCACCCCGCCCCGCAAATTGCAGCCGATCTGATTGCCAGACACCGTAGTTTGGCCGCCGGTCAGATAGATGCCATAGCGTTGATTGCCCACGGTGCAGGGGGTGTTGATCGTACCGCCGGTGGTGGTCGCGCCGACGACATTGCCCAGCAGCAGATGTCCGCTGCCGCCTGTGACCCGAATACCGCTGCCGCCCAAATTGTAGAAGTTGGCATAGGCCACATAAGCGCTGAGGCCGCCGCTGATGCGTACACCGTCTTGATCGGTGTCAGTGCTGCCGCCGCTGATGCTTAAGTGTTGCAGCGTATCGTAATTGCCGCTCATGATCACAGCGGGCGTCGTGGTAGGCGCGACGAGGATAAGGCCCTCGCGCGTGTTGCCCAGCAGGCTGATGTGTGGAGCGGTGATCAGCAGCGAGGCGGACAGCGTGATGGTGCCGGTGACGTTGAAGCGAATATCGTAACTGCCGCCCGCCGCATTGGCTTTGTTCACCGCGCCGCGCAGGGTGCAGTCGTTGAGTGTGGCGGTGACGCAATTGCCCACGGCGACATCGTCCAGCCGATCCACGTAGAGGGTGGTAGTTAGCGGCGTGGCTGAGGCCGAGGGTGAGTGTAGCGCGATCACGCACACGACGAGGACCGCAAGGGCCAGGATCACCGATCGGGTTACGGGTTTAAGCGACATGACAATTTCTCCTGATGAATATGATGTTGATAATATATAGGGCGGGTGTGACAAGGGCGTGACAAATCGCGTAGGACGCAAAAACGCCGGAGATCATCGATCTCCGGCGTTGAGGCGAAATGGGCTTGCGTGGACGTCAGGCGATGTACTCTCTAACGACTTCGCCAATGCGGCGCAGAGCGTCCCGGCTTTCAGGAATCAGGTCGCCAAAGGCTTGAAAATCATGCGTCATGTTGGGCCACACGTCCAGCGTCACGGCTGCACCTTGCTGCTGGGCGCGCTGCGCCAGGGCGCGATTCATGTCGTACAAAATCTCGGCGCTGCCGATTTGAATGTAAATGGGTGGCAGGCCGCTTAGATCGGCGTAGACGGGCGACACCAGCGGATCATCGGGCGTGATGTGCCGACAGAACCACTGCGCCCAGCGTTCGGCCATGCGCGGGGCCAGCCAGTCGTGGTCGATGTTGGTGGTCATGCTCGCGCCCGCGTTGGTCAGATCGGTCCACGGTGCAAGGCAGACCGCCAGGGCCGGCAGGGCCGATCGGGCCGCGCGTAAAGCCTGAAGCAGCGCCAGCGTCAAGTTGCCACCCGCCGAATCGCCCATGATCACCAGTCGCTTGGGATCAACGCCGCTGTCGATCAGCCAGCGATAGGCCGCCAGCGCATCGTCCAGTTGGGCGGGATAGGGATGTTCAGGGATGAGGCGATAGTCAGGCGCAAAGGTTCTGGATTGAGCGGCCAGCGTGATCAGCGCAATCAGGGTGTGATGGGACTTTGAGTAGTAGGCGTAGCCGCCGCCATGCAGGTAGAGGACCGTGATGGGCTGCACCCCTGTTTTAGGCTGATACCAACGCCCGGTGATGGGTTGCGTGACGGCCTCGACGTTGACTTGCGATGTGGCCGCCGACCCGAAGATCAAGGCGTCTTCGTATTCGCGCCCGTCGGCCATGTTGGGCAGATCAAACGCGATAGCCGCTTGCGTTTTCATGAAGTGCGTGGAGGTTTCCAGCGCCCAACTCCAGTTGGGAAAGCGCGGGCCGCGCAGCAGCCGGCGACCGGAAATATAGAGCGTGGACCAGTACAGGTTTAAGAAACTGCGCAGGCGGTAGGACCAGCGCCCGCTGAAGATGAGGCGAGTGCGATTAGGTTTGTCGGTCATGAGATTGGTTGTGGTTATTCCGGCTGAAGATAGACGAACTTGAAGCCGTCCATATACTGCACCAACTGCGGCATGAAGTTCAAAGCACGATACGGCGTGTCGCCAAACTCCAACCGGTCGGCGCGGCGATCGAAATAGCGCAGAACGGTGGTGGTGTTGTGCGTGAACGTGCGGGACGTGCCATTCCGATTAAGCACCACGCCCACCGGATTCAACACCGACATGCTGATCCACGGTTGCTGTCGCAAAGCCATCGTCGACTTGAAGCCCAGACGCGCGGCCAAAGACCAACTGGCCCGCCACGAGGCCTGCTGCGGCAGCTGCACCGCGCCCGATAGAATTGGCTGGCCCGTCGCGTGATCGGTGTAGTTGAACGTCAGCGCGTTAGCCGAGCGCGTGATGCGGCTGTCGGTCTGCCGCGCATTCAGGCTCAGGTATTCGCGGTTGTAGGCCACGACATTGGGCGTATCATTCCACAGGCCGTGACACAGCAAGCCCAGGTCCGGGCGTGTCAACATCAGAGTCAGGATGTTGAGCGGATGAGGTTCGATCGGGTCGCTGGCCGATCGGGTGACGGCCAGCGCGAATTGCAGTTCGGTATGTGCGCCCAGACTGGCTTCGGTAAAATCGCAAATCCAGATACCCATCAGCGCGTGACCGTCGGTGGTGGTCACGGGCAACACGCCTTCCGGCGCAAGCAAGCGTTGCACGGCGGGCAGATCGGCCACACCGCCGATGAACAGGCCGTAGCCGTCGTAGATGTGATAGGGCGTCGGCGCTTCGCCGGTGGACAGCGCCACGCGCCCGTTCAGCGGATACTGCTTGAACAGTTGATGATCGGGGGGTGATATGATCATGGCGGCTCCTTAAAGGCAGATGTTTCAAATCATATCGGGTTGGTGTGACAAGAGCGTGACAAGAAAAGACCCGTCTCATTAAGCACGGGCCGCTCGAACTTGATAGGCGGGTCGTTAGCGCGTCTCACGCAGGGCCAACTCCAGCGCCTCATCCACCGTCAAGGTCGAACCGGCGGCCCAGGCCGCCTCGAAGGCGTCGTCGCGCAATTGCCCGCGCGCGAGGGCGAGGTCGCGCTCGAAATCGGCGCGATCGGTCGGATCGAGATCGTCCTTGATGCGCGTCAACTGCGCTTTGGCCGCCGCCAGTAAGCGCACGGCCCGATCGGCCTGCTGCCGCCCGGCGGCCACACCGCCCAGGCCAGCCAGACATTCGCACAGGCCGCGCAGCCGACCCAGTTCTTGAAACTGCCGGAGGCTATCTTGAAGGAATGATCCGGCGCGGGCATAGTCGCCCTGGCACAAGGCCACCCGCCCCAGGTTGTGCAACGAAAGCGTAATGCCGTGGCGATCATCGAGTTCACGCAGCACAGTGAGCGACTCGCTGTACAACGCTCGCGCTCGATCGTAAGCCTGGCGGCTGCGGGCAATCTCGCCCAGATTGGACAGCGTACTGCCGATGATCCAGCGATCACCCGCTTGCCGCGCATACACCAGCACCTGCTCCAGATACGCTTCGCCCGCGACGGGGTCATCGTGGCGCAGGGCGCAGAAGCCCATGCGAAAATAGGCGCTGGCTTGCAACCAGGGATCATTCAAAGCGCGGGCGCGCGTTAGGCTGTCGGCGAACAATCGGGCCGCGCGCGATACGTCCTCTTCACCGATCAAACTGTAGGCTGAAGCCAGGGCAATGCCCCACTCATCGCCCAGCGTTTGATACAACTCCAGGCTGGCTTCATACCATAGCCGACTCTCCGTTAGACCTTGCTTCAGGCGCGTCAACTCGGCCAGGCCCAACATTGCGCGGGCACGCGCCAGCGACGCGCGCGTATGGCGCGGCAAGGCCAGCATCAACCACATTTGACCTTCGCTCCAGTAACCGCGAATGCTCCAGAAGCGCGCCAGATGCGCGGCCAACTGCAACAGTTGATCAGCGGCGGTGTGTTCGTGCGCCCACTTCAACGCCGCGCGCAGATCGGCATGATCGGCTTCCAGGCGGGCCAGCGCCTGCACTTGATCCACGCCGCGCAGCTGCGGCTCGGCTTGCGCGATGGACTGCGAAAACCAATCGGCGTGGCGCTGCCGCCAAGTGTCGACCTCACCCGTTTCGCGCAAACGATCACGCGCATATTCGCGAATCGTTTCCAGAAAGTAAAAGCGGCCTTCGGTTCCGTCGGTCTCGACCAGCAGCAACGACTTGGCGACGAGGCGCGCCAGCACGTCCAGCAGCCGCGCAGCGGGCACGCGCTCATCGGCGCAGATGGCCTCGGCCGCGGCCAGGCTGAACTTGCCGACAAAGATCGATAAGCGGCTAAAGAGCGTGCGCTCGTCGGCCTCCAACAGATCGTAACTCCAATCGACCAAAGCGCGCAGTGTTTGCTGGCGCGGCAGGGCCGTGCGGCTGCCCTGCGTCAACAGGTTGAAGCGATCATCCAGGCGGGCGGCGATGTCGTGCACGGACAACACGGCCACCCGCGCGGCGGCCAGTTCCAGCGCCAGCGGAATACCGTCCAGGCGGCGGCACAGTTGGGTGACGGCCTGCACATTCTGCTCGGTCAAAACAAAGCGCGGATTGGCGGCCTGGGCGCGCTCGACAAATAAACGCACCGCTTCGTAACTCAGCAGCAGTTGTTCGCGTGTGGGCAGATCGATCGGCACCGCCAGCGTGGGCACTTGCCACACGGTTTCGCCGGGCACATTCAGCGGCTCGCGGCTGGTCGTCAGAATCGTCAGGTTGGGGCAGGCGGCGCGCTGCAACAGCGTCTCGGCCAATTCGGCGCACGCTTCGATTACATGCTCGCAGTTGTCCAGGATCAACAGCAGTTGGCGCGTGCGCAAAAATTCGGCCAGCGTCTCGGCCAGCGATTGGCGCGGTGCTTCGCTGAGGCCCAGCGCTTTCATCACCGCCTGCGGCACCAGCGCCGGAGACGTCAGCGGGGCCAGTTCCACCCACCACACGCCGTCGTGAAACGCATCCAGCAGTTCGGTGGCGACTTGAATCGCCAGCCGCGTTTTGCCCGTGCCGCCCGCACCCACCAGTGTCAGCAAGCGCGTCTGCGTCAACACCCGTTTGACGTGCATCAGCGCGTCTTTGCGGCCGATGAAACTGGTCAGCGGCAGCGGCAAGTTGGTCAGCCGCGCAGTCAAGGATGTACCCTGCCCCGGAGTTTGCTTGAGCCAGTGATACAACGCCTGCGTTTCCGGCGACGGTTCGACGCCCAGTTCCGTTTGCAGGGCGCGGACACAATCGAGATAGTGATCCGTCGCAGCGGCGCGATTGCCCTGCGCCAACGCACAAAACATCAGGTGCTGATAGGCGGTCTCATTGGCCCGATCGGCCTCCAGCGCCCGGCGGGCGATGCTGCCAGCCTGCTCGTATTCGCTCTGTGAGCGCAACTGCTGCGTCAGGCGCAGCAGCGTTTCGATGTAGCGCTCGTGCCAGTGTTCGCGCTCGCTTAAGACCCACTCATCGTAGAAGTCGGGCAGGAAGTCACCGGCGTACAGTTCGAGCGCGGCTTCCGGCGCGGCCACGCGCCGCCGCTCGAATTCGCGTACGTCCAGCCGCCACGTACAATCGGGGTTGAGTTGGATGCGGTCGGCATCCGCGATCAGCACAGCCGCGCCCAGCGCTTTGCGCAAGACGCTCAAACTGGTGCGCAGCGACATGCGCGCTTGTTTATCGGGCGTGTCGCCCCAGAACAAGGTCGCCAGTTTTTCGCGCGAGTGGCCGGTGGGTTCGGGGTGCAGCGCCAGATAGGCCAGCAAACTCTCGACCTTGCGGCGCGGCAGGTGCACCACGCGTCCCTGCATTTCAAGGCGAAACGCCCCCAAGAGGTGCAGACTGTATTCGGCTTGAGTGGACGGTGTGCGGGACATTGGCTGATTGGACCAATTGAACGGCGTGATACGAATTGGTGTGGAGTATAGGCAGATTCCAGTTGCAAGTCAATTGCGCGGCTCAGCGCAAGTTCGGCGCAGAAACGCCGCCGGGGACGGCGGCTTGAGCGTGTGGCAAGTGACAATGGAGAAAAACAACGTTTGCGGATATTTTCTCTTGACCAACCAGACTAATCTGATAAAATCTACACGTCCTGAGTGAATTAATTTAGATTTTGGAGGATTTGCCTTGGATTCAGCCCCGCGCTTTAGTTTTCTGCGTACCTTTAAAATTGGGTCGTTTAACTTTGGTTCGGCCATGGTGGACATCCTCACGGCCTCGGTCTGGAACCGCATCCTGATCTCCGATCTGGGCGCGAGCGCCACGCCGGTCTCGCTGTTGCTGGCGCTGCGCTATCTGCTGGCCCCGCTTTCGATCTGGGTGGGCTTCCGGTCGGACACCACGCCCATCGGCGGTTTGCGACGCACGCCCTACATCTGGCTGGGGCGCGGCTTGATGTTGTTGGCGCTGATCCTGCTGCCGATTAGCACTCTGCGCCTGGCGGGCGATCTCAACGACCCGATCGGGTGGGTGGCGGCCATCGGGCTGTTCATCGCGTACGGGGCTGGCACGGCGATTTCGGGCGGGCCGTTTTTGGCGCTGATTCACGATCGGACCCCGGCGGCCAAACGCGGGGTGGCGATCAGCATCGTGCAGATGATTTTACTGTTTGGCTTTGCCTTGTCGCCGATCGCGTTTGGGCGGTTGCTGCCGGAATATTCGCCGGACAAGTTTCAAGGGCTGGTGCTGGGCACGACGCTGATCGCCATGATCATTTGGCTGGTGTCGATTGCGGGTGAGGAGCGGCGCGTGACGGCAGACGAGGTGCGCGTGGCCGAACAACAGCCGTCGCTGCGGACGATGTTGAAGAGTATGTGGGCCGATCGGCGCGCGCGGCAGTTTTTCTATTTTCTGGCCCTGGGCGCGATGGCGGCTTTCGCGCAGGATGCCGTGCTGGAACCGTTCGGCGGCGATGTGTTCAATCTGGACGTGGAGGCGACGACGCGGTTCAGCGCCTACTTTGGTACGGGTGTGCTGGTGGCGATGATCGTCACGTCGATCATCACGCGCCGCCGCAAGCCGGAAGAGCAGTCGCGGTCGGCGTCGATTGGTCTGAGTGTGATGATTGTGGGGCTGATCGGTTTGGCGCTGGCCGGAATCACGCTGACCCAGTGGCTCATCACGCCCGCGCTGATTGTGTTTGGGCTGGGTTTTGGCGTGTATACCGTGGGCGGCGTGAGTTTGCTCATGGCGATGACGTCGGAGAAACAGGCCGGTTCGTATTTGGGGCTGTGGACGATGACGCAGTTGGTATCGCGCGGGCTGGGCATTGGGCTGGGCGGCCTGGTGCGCGATGTGGGCCTGACGATCAGCGGTTCACTGCCGATCGCGTATGCCAGCGTGTTCGTGCTGGAAGCGATCGGGCTGGCGGTGTGCATCGGATTGTTGACGCGCCTGGATGTGATCGGTTTTACGCGCGAACATCAAGCGGTGGGCTTATCGACAGTGTTGGCGGCGGCGGATTAGCCTAACAATTTCGGGGCGGTGAATTCGAGCGCGCCTCGTTCGTCTTTTCGATGCTGGTTGTGCTACCATAGAGGTCATCTTTGAATTCAAGGATGGCCTCTATGCCTCTTCGCTGGTTCTTCTCGCTCCTGTCGATTTTCGTGCTGCTCTTGACCACGGCCTGTGGCGCACCACAGGATACAACCCGCGTGGCGACCGCCGCCCCGCTTGAGCGGCCTGTCGTTTCTCCCTCAAGCGTGCCGCCGAGCGGGCCAGTAGTTGTGCCGCCTGACACCCCCACGCCGCCGGTGAGTGAACCGCCCGCGACCATCGCCGCCGAGGCCGATTACGACATCGGCAACCCCACGCTGACTGAAATCTACGTCTCGCCGACCGGCGATGATGCCAACAGCGGCGCGTCGCCCGCATCACCGCTGCGCACGTTGACGGCGGCCTGGGGGCAGATTCCGGCGGGCGCGCTGACGACCACCGGCTATCGCATCAACCTGCTGCCGGGGACGTATCCGTGCGAGCCGGACGAAGCGACGAACTGTGTGAACCAGTTGACCAATCGGCTGGGCACGTACGCCTATCCGGTCATCATCCGCGCGCTCAACGGACGCGGCACGGTGACGCTGCGCGGCGGCCTGGATATTTACGGTGTCGCGTATGTGTACCTGATCGATATCACACTGGCGGGCGGCGGGCCGATTCCCGTCAATATCTCTGGCAACAATTTGCTGCACTTGTTTAATAGCGATCATGTGCTGGTGCGCGGCGTCACGCTGGCCGGTCCGGCGTGCGACAACGACACATGCAACAACTTGCAGGAAGTGTTCAAGGTCAATCAGGCGCAATACCTGTACGTGGAAGACAGTATTATGGGCG
>JAGOBP010000376.1 GCA_017999195.1 Thermoflexales bacterium | reverse complement strand
GCCAATCAACATCACAAAGAAGGCGCGGCGTCGCCCCACAAAGCCAATCGTGATGTAGGCCAAAATGCCGATGAGAATCGTGATGTTGTAACCGGAAATCGCAATGATGTGCGTCGTGCCTGTACGCCGAAATTCATCTTGCACATCGGCGGGTAGGCCGCTGTCATCGCCCAGCAAAATGCCCGTCAACAGCGAGGCCGACGGCTCGGGCAAAATCTGCGCGATGACGGTACGCGCCCGATCGCGGAAGGCAAAGATCGCCGCGAGGATGGGACTGCCCTGATCGTGCGCAATCACGCTGAGGCGCGGCCGATCGATCATCGAGTAGATGCCTTGCCGTGCGAGGAAGTCCTTATACGAAAACGTGGCAAATTCCGGCGGAGCAACCAATTCGCCGCTGACCCGCACTCGATCGCCGTACCGCACCTCGATCGGGCGCGAGGGCCGCGTAAGCAGCAGGCCGTTGATTGGGACGGTGGTCCGATCGGGCCGCGTGAGTTGATCGGCGTTGATGCGCAGGTTGATGTACGTATCGCGCACATCCAGCTCGGCCAAGATCACGCCTTCGACGGTGACTTCGCCGTTATTGTTGTACGTTGAAAGTGATGAGTGATCGAAGTGCGGAATGGAGAGAAGGTAACGTCCACCGCCGAGTGCGGCGAACAACACGCCCAGCCAGATCAATTTTGCGCGGCGACTATCGCGCCAGAGTGTCAGGCCAATTAGCGCGACGAAACCGCCAAGGATCAAAATTTCGACCGGCAGAATAAGTGCCGATGCGGCCCAAATCCCGATGAACCAACCGGTGCCGAGGTAGATGAAGGGCATGACGCGCACTCAACAGGAAGTGGGCCGATTATACGCGATAAAACACGTCGAAGCAAAACCGCTATATTTCCAGCGGCAAATCAAAGCGTTTGAACGGGGCTGAATGACGTGCAGGCGGTGATGACGCAGCTGGGCTTGATGCCCAATCCGACCTGACGCCAAACGAATTGCCCGAACGAATAGCAAACCGGGCAGGTCGCTTGACCTGCCCGGTTTGTTTAGCGTTTTCGCGGCGAATACGTGCGCCCCGATTTCGATTCTTTCGGCGGCGGCGGTGACCCGCCGCGATAACTGGGCACCAGCAGCGGAAAGACCATGCAGTGCGTCTCGTCAAGGATGCGCGTGCGGATGCGGGGATCGAGATCATCTGGCGATACCGAAGTCGTGATCACCGTCGGCAGATGCGCCACATAGCGGTGATTGATGATCTGGTACAACTTCTCGCGCGCCCACGGTGTGGCCGATTCTGTCCCCAGATCATCCAGCACCAGCAACGATGCTGTGCGGACTTCTTCAAAGCGTTGATCAAACGAAGTCCGCGCATCGGGGCTAAAGGCCGCGCGCAAATGATCGAGCAAATCAGGCACAACTACAAACATCGCGGGATAACCGCGTTCGGCCTGATAGTTCGCAATGGCCGCGGCCAGATGCGTTTTACCCACCCCGTAGCCGCCCGTAAACATCAGCCAATCCTGCGGCTGCTTGGCAAAGTCTTTGGCAATTCGCTGCGCATCGCGCAGGTTCGCGTGATCATCGCGTTGTAATTCTGGCCGGGCATCGAAGGACTCAAAGGTCCGATCGTGATACAAGGCCAGGCTGCTCATGAAACTTTGCCCCTGCTCGATGGCGCTGCGCCTGAAATCGGGGGCTTTTACCGGCAATTTGCGCACCAGATCGAGATCGGACAAGCGCGATCGCAAGCGCGGATCAAGATCATCCAGATCGAGGTTGCTCGTAATCACCGTCGGGCGCTTATTGACGTAGCGCGTGTTCAGAATCTGATACAGCTTCTCTTCCGCCCACGGCGTGGCATTCTGCGTGCCCAGATCATCCAGAATCAACACGGGCGCATCGCGCACTTCAGTGAAACGTTGATCATACGTCTCTTCGACGTTGGGACTGTACGCGCCGCGCAAATAGTCCAGCAAATCCGGCACGTTGACAAAGACCACCGGCGTGCCCGCGCTCAACAGCGCATTCGCAATTGCCGCCGCCAGATGCGTCTTGCCGCAGCCATAACCGCCCTGCAAAAACAGCCAGCCGCGCGGCTCGCCGATGAAGCGCTTCACGCCCTCATACGCGTTTCGCAGTGAATTTCGCTGCTCGTCAGTGCGGGCATGACCTTCCGGCGAGAAATTCTCCAGCGTCATGTGACGCAGCGGCCCCAGCGCGTCCCACAATTTCTGCGAGACCGCGCTGCTCGTCTCGGCCTGCCGATGCGGACACGCAATCAGCTTGCCGAACTGCGGATGCCCCACCGGCACGTCCGCGCTGATCCAGCCCATTCCACCACACATCGCGCACTCGGCTTGCGGTGCGGGCTTACCTGGGGCGCTGATCTTTTTTGAGGACTCGCTGCCAATCGGCGGCAACATCTCGCCCACGCGTTTCATCTCGTTTCCCCTTGCGCCCCCGGCTATCCAGGATCTTGCGCACATACGCCCACGATCGCACATTCTGTCGGGCCGCTTCTGCAAACGCCTCTTCGATCACTTGCGGCGCAAATTCTTTCTCAGCATCGCGCAGTTGATCGGCGATCAGCGGCGACAACGAACCGATCGATTGCTCATACAACGTAAAAATATTGGGGCGCAGTTGAACGGCCGGTGCTTCCTCGATCGATCCACCGTGCTTGATCGATTCCGCTGCCGCGCGGCCCAACTCGTCGTTGAGGAACAGATAGCGCCCGCCCGATCGATCCACCGCCTCGACGATCGATCCGCGCTCGATCGCTTTCGCCAGCCCAGCGGCCACCATCGGATCGCCGCCCAGCTCATCGGGCGTGGTCCACTTCGCCAGCCCCGATTTTTGATCGAACTGCCGCAAGCACGCCAGCGTCACCTTCAACTCCAACACGTCATCGATCAACGGCAGCAGTTCCGAAAAAAACTGCTCCGGTATCGACACCGTATTTGCTCCGCTGGCAAAACCGCTAAACGTTTTCATATTGGACGTTGGAAATTGGAAGTTAGAGATTGGAGATTAGAGACGCCCCTCCAATTTCCAACCTCCAACTTCAATCTCTACAACGCAATATCCCGCTTCAACGCATTCTTGAACTGAGTCAAATTCCGTTGGAAGAACAGTTCCACCGTGCCGGTCGGGCCATTACGATGTTTCGCAATGATCAATTCCGCCACGTTTTTGCGCTCGGATTCGGAATCATACACATCGTCGCGATAGATGAACATCACGATGTCGGCGTCCTGTTCGATCGAGCCTGATTCGCGCAAGTCGCTCAACACCGGCCGCTTGTCACTGCGCTGCTCCACCGCGCGGCTCAGCTGCGAGGCCACCAGCACCGGCACATTCAATTCGCGCGCCAGCCCCTTCAATGAGCGCGACAAATAACTGATTTCCTGTACGCGATTCTCCGTACGCGAGTCGCCCGACATCAACTGCAAATAGTCGATGATGATCAAATCGAGGCCGTGTTCAGAATGCAGCCGCCGCGCCTTGGTGCGCAGTTGCAGCGCGCTGATGCTGGGCGTGTCGTCCACGAAAATCAGCGCATCGCCCAACGCGCTCGTCGCCTGCACGAACAGCGGCCACTCGTCATCGTGCAGGTCACCCAACCGCAAGCGTTGACTGTCGATGCCCGTCTCCGCGCTGACCAGCCGCTGAATGATCTGCTCGTTGGACATTTCCAGCGAGAAGATCGCCACGCGCTGATGGAACCGTCGCGCCGCGCTCAGCGCCACGTTCAACATCAAACTGGTCTTGCCCACGCCGGGCCGCGCCGCCAGGATGATCAAATCGGAACGTTGCAGGCCGCCCAGCATCTTATCCAGATCGATGAAGCCGGTCGGGATGCCCAGCGGTTCGCCGCGATGTTCGTACAAAAATTCGATACGATCGTAGTATTGGCGCAGCACTTCGGCGATGGGCTGCATATCGCGCGCGATGCGGCGCTGGCTGACGCCAAACAACGTCTGCTCGGCCCGATCGATCGTCCGATCGATCTCGTCCGATTCATCGTAAGCCAGCTGCGCGATCTCGCTGGCGGCATTCAGCAGACGGCGGCGCAAGGCCGCGCGCTCCACGATGTGCCCGTAGCCTTCAGCGTGGATGGCCGTCGGCACCACCGTCATCAAGTAGGTGATGTACGCCGGGCCGCCCAATTCATCCAGTTGGCCGCGCGCTTCCATCTCGCGCCGCAGCGTCACCGCATCGATCGGCTCGCGGCGCTCGTGCAGCGCCATGCAGGCATCCCACACCCACTGGTTCTTTACGATGTAGAAATCGTCGTGCTTGAGGAAGCCGCTGACGCGATAAATCGCTTCGGTGTCAATCAACAACGAACCGAGCAGCGCTTCTTCCGCTTCGACGGAATGGGGTGGCATATGATCAAGCGGCGTGGTGGTCATGCCTTATCTGCCTTCATCGAATAGCTACCCCTGCCATTTAGCGTCAATGACAGGGGTAGCGGGTCTAGCGAGGATTGGCTGGCGGCCTGCGGCGGCCGTCAGTGCGTTACACAGCGCGGCTAATTGCCTTCGCCGAAGTCGTCCAGATTGAGGCCGTCGATCAAATCACTAAACGGCGAGCCTTTGAGTTTGTCTTCGCTGCCGCCTTCGCTCAGGTCTTCTTCCGGGGTGATGGCCGCTTTCTCCATCACTTCTTCCGACACATAAATGGGCACTTTGGCGCGCACGGCCAGCGCCAGCGCATCGCTGGGGCGTGAATCAATCTCCATGCGGCGGCCGCTCACGTCCAGCACA
>JAGOBP010000375.1 GCA_017999195.1 Thermoflexales bacterium | reverse complement strand
ATCGAATGCCTCTGCCGTAAATTGCCGTTCATTTTGTTTAGCAATTAACCAGTTGCGTTGAAACCCCGTTTCGCGACCAAGCACATTGCGCTTCACCAAGAAAAACTTGGTCGTAGGAAATAGGCTTGTCCACTCAGGGCGTGTAACATTCGTTACTGTCAGAACTACACTGCACCACGGTTCTGTTTCAAGAATCTTGCCGCAGTTACTGCCATCTGAAGTGAATTGAGCGTCCGATTGTAGAATCTCTTGGAATAGCGCTTCTTCCTCGCTCAAGGGTGGCTGGCTAAGTGAAGTGCATGAGCTAAGTATAACTACAAGCAGTAATGAAGTGATAAGCCAGTTTTTCGGTTTCATCTCAAAAGAACGTGAAGCCGCCCAACTCTTTTTTCACCCGCCGCCTGCGGTATAATACCGTGTAGGATGGTATTGTAGCGCAAAATAGGTGATAATGCATTTAGGTCGCACGCACTTCATTATACTGCGACTATCAAGATTGAAGCAACCGCCCGGAGACCTTATGGCCCAGCCCCCTAAACTACTGGATCAAGTCCGTCAACTTGCGCGCTTCAAGCACATGAGCCTCAGTACCGAGAAGTCCTACGTCTATTACATCAAAGACTACATCTTTTTTCATCGCAAGCGCCATCCCAGGGAGATGGGTGTGGACGAAGTCCGGGCCTACCTGACTCATCTGGCTGTCGACAAGCAGATCACCGCCTCAACCCAGAATGTAGCGCTGAGTGCCCTATTGTTTCTGTATCGCGAGGTTCTTAAAATCGATCTCCCCGCTATTGATCAGATTGAGTATGCCCGCCATTCGCGGCGCGTGCCGGTCGTTTTCACCCGCCCGGAAGCCAAAGCAATCTTGGCTAAATTAACGGGCACGCCGCACCTCGTTGCCAGTTTGCTCTATGGGGCCGGTTTACGGCTGAATGAATGTTTGCGCCTGCGCGTCAAGGACATCGATTTTGACTATGGTCAGATTACGGTGCATGACGGCAAAGGTGCGAAGGATCGTGTCACCATGCTGCCGCAGTCGACGATCGAGCCGCTCCGCCGTCAACTGGCCGTCGTCAAAGCGCTTCACGCCCAGGACTTGGCGCAAGGTTACGGCGTTTCCATGCCCGCTGCACTCGACCACAAATATCCGCGTGCTCACCTGGACTGGGCATGGCAATACGTGTTTCCAGCGGCTGGTCTGACGCGTGATCCCAGAACCGGGCAGCTGCATCGTCATCATCTGCTGGATGATTCCATTCAGCGATCTGTCAAACAAGCGATTAAAGCGGCCGACGTCGCGAAGCACGGCGGGTGTCACACCTTTCGTCATTCCTTCGCCACCCATCTTTTGGAATCAGGCTATGACATTAGAACGGTGCAGGAACTACTCGGCCATAAAGACGTGAGAACCACTCAAATCTACACCCACGTCCTCAATCGCGGCGGCCTCGCCGTCCGCAGCCCGCTGGACTAACTTATCCACCAGCCTCGGTTTCCAGCCAGATTGACCCCGGTGGACTCCACCGCACCCGGTTTCCAGCCAGATTGACCCTTCGCAACTTGCGAGAACCCGGTTTCCAGCCAGATTGGCCCTTCGCAAGTTGCGAGAACCCGGTTTCCAGCCAGATTGACCGCTCGCAACTTGCGAGAACCCGGTTTCCAGCCAGATTGACCGCTCGCAACTTGCGAGAACCCGGTTTCCAGCCAGATTGACCCCTCGCAAGTTGCGCGAGCCAATTTTTTACCTAAAACCTTATCAAAATTACAACTATCCTTGCTCGCAGGTCGGCCAGTGATGCTATAATCGCGTTGTTGTCTATCTTTTCACAAGAGGAGTGTAACGATGTCAGGCACGATGAAGTTCGATGTTCAAAGCGCGTTGGAATTGCGGTGGGGTACGACCGACGAGGCCATCATCAAGCATGGCGCATCATTCTTGGCCTTCGAACAGCAGCGTCCAGCCTCAGAGCAGCTCAAGGACTTATCACCCACGTTTTTCACTCGACTGGTAGATGCCGCGCAAGAGGCGGCGACTGAGGCGGGCCTGGGTGAAGCCGAGCGCGCCCGCGCCGCCGAATTGGTGCGGCAGGCCGACGAGCAGTTGCGGTCGTTGGTCGATAAATTGATTCTGCATCTCAAGAGCCGCTATGCCAACAACCTGGCCGAACTGGAAGCGTTTGGGCTAAAGACCACCGCCGGGGCGCGCGGTGTCAGTGTTCAAAAGCCGCGCGATGCCACCGGACGCCGCGCCTTCTGCCTGGCCTACGTGGACAAAGAATCGGCGCTGCCCGCCGCCAGCCAGATCACCGATCCGCCGCTGAGCCAACTAACGGCCATCGCGCAAGTCTTGCGCGACAATCAGGCCGCCCGCACCACCCAGACCAACCGCCGCCAGCAGAGCGTTGCCACGCGCACCGCCGCCGCGCAAAGCCTGTTGGACGCCCTGCAAGCGGCGGCCGCCGTGCTCATCGTCACCCGCTTGGGCGGCCAGATCACCTACGCCCTGCGCGACTGGGGCTATGAGGTCGTCGGCAAGACCGGCCCCGCCCCCAAGCCGCTTGAAGCACCCACCCCGCCCGAACCGGCGAATCCGTAATTCGTAGGGGCAGACCTGCGTGTCTGTCCGGGGCGAACACATCGATTCGCCCCTACGACCATCCATCCAACAAAAAATCCCTGCGAGGAAACGCCCGACCATCGGGCCGTCCTCGCCGGGATTCGCTGATTCGCTTTATCACTGACTCACCAAGTCCCCCATCACGCACCCGCGTCTGGGGACGCTCACTCCTCACTGATTCGCTTTATCGCTGATTCGCTTTATCGCCGAATTGCTCGATTCGCCGAATCGCTCGATTCGCCGAATCGCTATTGCACCGGATACAACCAGCGCGGCAAATCGCCCACCGGCCCCAGCGGGTTGGTCGCAATCCGCTCGGCCGCCAGCGCATTCAACACATGCCCCACCGCGCGCGCCTGCTGTGCCAGCGCCCGCGCCTGCGCCCGCCCGCCCGCCTCATCGCCCCCTGCCAGCGTCACCAGACACCCCACCACCTGCCAGCGAAACATCAACTCATAGCCCACATCCGCCGGCGGCGCGACCGCCAACTGCTGTTGCGCCGCCGCCACCTCGCCCGCGCCCAGGTGCAGCAAAATCTGCGCGCTCTGCGCCCACGTACGAATCCGGGCATTCTCGTTCAGCCCCGGCATGGCCTGCACCCGCGCCAGCGTCGCCCGCGCCTCTGTCACCTGAGCCTGCAACACCTGCAACTCCGCCAGCATAATCAGGCACGACCCCAGCGTCCATAAATCATTCGAATCGGAAAAACCGCGCAGCACCTCATCCAGCACCGCGCGCGACTCGGCCAGTCGCCCCATATCCAGCAGCACCGCCGAGCGGCCCTGCTCGGAACTCAGCAGCCCCTCCTGGTCGCCCACCCGGCGCTCCATCTCGCAAGCCTGTTCCAGACACTGCAGCGCCGTCGCCAGTTCATTACGCTTGTGATGCACCTCCGACAAATTGTGCAGCGCGCCCGCCATGCTATACACGTCGCCAAACGACTCAAACGCCGCATACGCCGCCTGATACGCCTCCAACGTCCCCGTCCAGTCATTGCGCTCCAGCAACGCTGTACCGATATTCGACAACACTGCCGCCTCCACCGCCTTAATCCCCGATCGGCGCGCGGCGGCCAACGCCCGCCGATAGTGCTGCAAACACGCCTCGCCCTGCGGATGCCGTGTGTAATTAATCCAGCCCAGCGTGCGCTCCGCGCGCGCGCTCACATCGTCGGCCACCAGCGGCAGATACTCTGCAAATTGCGGCGCCAGCGCCAGCGCCGCCTGCGCCGTATGCTCGGCCTGGCGATACTCCGACAACGCCAGTTGCGCGCGGCACTGCACCGCCAGCAAGCGCGCCCGCATCAGCACATCGCCCGGCGGCAGATCGGCCAGCGCCGAACGGCACAACCGCAGCGCCTCGGCCACCTGCCCGCGCTGCATTAGACTTTGCGCCAACACGCGAATGATCCCCGCGCGCGCCATGGGCTGGCCGTGCGCCAGCGCCAGCGCCTCGCGATAACTGGCCTCCGCCTCAGCCGCGCGCAGTGTGCCGCGCAGCACATCGCCGCGCGCCGTCAACAACTGGCGCAGCGCCGCGGGCAAAAAGCCGCGCCGCAACCGCGCCTGCGCCAGCGCCTCATCAATCACCTCGGCCGCCGCCGACGCCTGCCCGCGATTGAACAACGCCTCGCTTTGATCGACCAGCACCTGCGCCACCTGCGCCAGCCGACCGGCGCGCGTGTAATGATGGGCCGTTTCCACCAGATCGCCGCTGCGACACTCGGCCCATTGCGCGGCCACCAGGTGCAACTGCTTCTTGTGCCCCGGATTGATGGCCAGCGCCGTGTACAGATGATCGCGCACCAGCGGATGCAGCGCCGCTTCCTGCGGTTGATCGATCAAATGCCGCCGCTGCAATTCGGCCAACGCCCGATCGAGCGGTGTCGGCCCCCCGGCCGGCGCAATAAGCTCGATCAACAATTCGTCGTACAGATCGATCGGGTGCCGGAAGACCGCCATCAAATCGGCCAGCCAGCGCGCCCCCGGCGACAGATCGCGCAAGACGGTATCCACCAGATAGGCCGCCACCTGCGGCTGGGTGTCCAGCCGCTCGACAAAACTGCGGGCGTCCACCGTCGCGTCGTGCAGCTGCCCGGCCGACAAGCGCAGCAGCATGGGACTGCGCGCCGTCTTGACCAGCAAACGTTC
>JAGOBP010000016.1 GCA_017999195.1 Thermoflexales bacterium | reverse complement strand
ACCGTGCTGTTGGCAAACAAGTGGAACCACCTGGTGTTGACCTTTGGGCCGCGCTACAAGACCGACGGCTCCTTCGATCAAAACGTGGCCACGCTGTACGTCAACAATCTGGTCAAAGCCAACTGGGGCTTTGGCGGCAACAAACCCGTCGCGAACGCCACCTCGTTCGATGTGGGCCGCGCCACACGTTCGGCCAGCGTCTACATCGACAACTTCAAGATCACCAACAAAGCCGATGAATCCCCGCACGCCGAAGTCTATCTGAAATGGCGGGGCGACAAGGTCTGCACCGATGACAACGGCGACAAGTGCATCTGGGGCGATCTGACCACGGGCAGCGTGCGGACTGTCGACAAGAGCCGCTCGCTCACTGACAGTGGCGGTGAATTGCGCGCGTGGGAGGCCGACGACGGCGCGGAAGCCGGTCACAACTACGGCGATGATCCCTTGTGCGATGTTGGTTCGAGTTCGTGCACGTCCGGTTATACCTTCTACAATAACCAGGTCAGCCTGCCCTTTGGCTATCAATTTGACTGGCAGGGTGACAACAAGAGCACCAATGACGGTCTGGCCGGTGAAGACCAGACGCGCCTGACCCTGACACTGGGCGACGGCACGCACTGGGCCTATCGCAACCCGGCGCTGCCCTGGCGCGGCCAACTGGACGATGTGATGCTTTACAAGCGGCCGCTGTCGGCCAGCGATGTGCAGGAACTCTACCTGGCTGCTTCCAACGCGCTGCGCCTGACGCTGGACGATGCGCCCGGCAGCGCGACCTTTGAAAACTCGGTGGACGTGAGCGTGCAAAGCAATGCCTTCTGCTCCGGCACGACGTGCCCCACCGCCGGTGTCAGCGGTCGATTGAATCAGGCCGCGCTGTTTGACGGCGTCAACGACGCGCTCAACACTACGCTCCAACTCGATCAATCCACCACCTCCCCCGGCGCGACCGTGATGGCGTGGGTAAATCCATCGAGCACCAGCACCGGCCGCCACGATGTATTGAGTACGGGCGTCAGCGGCAATCCCTGGGGCATCGCGCGCGAGGGCGGCACGTGGCAAATCGCCGATGGGACAAACCTCGTATCGACGGGCGCCAGTGTGGAGGCGGGCCGCTGGCAGCATCTGGCCGCGGTGTTCGCTCCCGGCGTGGGCGTGCAGTTCTACAAGAACGGAACGCTGATCACCACCCTGTCACTCAATCGGCCCGTCACTGCCACCACGTTGATGATTGGTGCGCGGGGCGCGGGCAACTACTTCGATGGTGCCATCGATGAGGTGCGCGCTTTTGCCGCGCCGCTATCGGCGCAAGACGTTTCCAATCTGTGGCAAGCTGCGCCGCGCTGGCAGTTGCATCTTGATGAAGCCACCGCCACGACGAGCTTCACTGATGCGGCGGGCGGCTCGGCGGCCACGTGCAGCGGCACCACCTGCCCCACGGCGGGTGTGGCCGGACAAGTCGGGCTGGGCGCGGCCTTCAACACCAGTACAGACGGTGTCGGCGATCAACTCACGGTGGCCGATAACAACGCGCTCGATGCCGCCAACTTCACGATCGGGGCGTGGGTGCAACCGGCGGCCATCTTAACCCGATCGCAAACGCTCATCGACAAAGGTTCCAACTATCGGCTGGACATCGCCGCGAACGGCCTCACGCCGACGTTGTCCATCGCGGCGGCCACCGGCTGCGCCACTGCTGCTCAGGTGAGCAGCGCTGTGGCCCTGGCGGCCAACCAGTGGAATCACGTCATGGGCACGTTCGATGGCAGCGTGCTGCGCATCTACGTCAACGGCTATCAACAGGGCAGCATCGCCGTCAGCGGTTCGGCCTGCGTCAACGCGACTAACCTAACGCTGGGCAATGCGTCCGGCGCGCGCTTCCTGGCCGGGCGGTTGGACGAAGTGAGTGTGTACAATCGCGCGTTGTGGCCCACCGACATCCGCGACATGTTCCTCTATCAAGCCAAATTGGTGGAAGAGCGCCGCACCGAAACGCTGTGGGTCGATCGGGATGCGCCCGCTTCGCAAATTCAGCCTTCCACATTCTCGTACCTGACCAATGCCGGAGCGCAGTTGCTCGTCACGGCCAGTGACAGAACTTCGCGCGTCACGCAAGTGGAACTCGGCGTGACGAAATCCGGGCAAGCCCAAACCTGGACCGCCGCGCCTCGTTGTCTGGATGCCAGCGGCGGCACGGCCTGGTGTCCGTACTTTACGCCGTCGGGCGAAGGGGCGTATGCCTTCCAGACGCGCGCCACCGATGCCGTGGGCCGCCAGGCCGTCACCAACGGCAGCCCGCTATACGTCGATACGACCGCGCCGTCCTTGACGAGCGGCTTGAGCACCGGCGCGCTCGTCAACGCGCAGCCGCATCCGTCACGCGGAAATGCGTGGTTGGTGCGCCTGACGGGCACGGCCACCGATCCGGTCCTGGCCAACAGCGGCAATGCGGCGGGCAGCGGCGTCGTCACCACCAGCGTGCGCATCACCCTCATCGATGCGGCGGGTGTAGTGCTGGGTGACGAGCTGCAACCGGCCGCCCTGACTGGCAACATCTGGACCATCGACTACATGGTGCCCAATGCGCGTCCGACCGGCGCGTATACCGTTTGGGCCACCGCAACCGATCGGGTGGGCAATGTCCGCGCGTTATCATCCCTGGTCGCCATCCAACTGGATGCCACGGCGCCCGTTGCGGATCTCAATCCAACCACCATCGGCACGACCGTTATTACCAACACCGGGCTGATCAGCGGCAGTGTCAGTGAAGCGCCCGTGCTGCGCAGTCCCAGTGTGTTGCTGCACTTTGAAGACAGTGCCAACACGCGCACCTTTAGCGATAATTCCGGCTGGGCGCGGCACGGCGTCTGCACGGCGGCCACGTGTCCCGCCAGTCGCGTGACGGGGCAATATGGCTATGCCACGCAGTTTACGGGCACGCACGTGATCTCCATCGCGCACAGTGCCGCGACCGAAGAGCGCAGCGGTTTGTCCCTCGCCGCGTGGATTTCACCCACGGCGCTGGCGGGCACGCAGCGCCTCATCGCTGTGGCGCGCACACTCAGCAATGACGGCTTCAGTCTGGGTCTCAGCGGCGCGAATCCGCAAGTGAGCGCCTTTGGCGTCCGCGACTTCAACTTCACTGCGCCGCTCGCGGCCAATCGCTGGACGCACCTGGCCGCCGTCGTCGGTACGGACGACAGCGTAAGCCTGTACGTCGACGGCGAACTGCGCGGTACGATCACATCGACGGTGCCGTTTGCTGCGGACCTCAACGACGCGCTGCTGCTGGGCGGCACCACCGCCGTCAGCGGCACGGCCTTGATCGACGCGTACAACGGTCGGTTGGATGAGGTCGTCGTCATCGATCGCGCGCTTGGCGCGGATGAAGTCCGCGTGCTGGCGCAGCGCCAGACGGCGGGCGTCGCCAGTGTGCAAGTGGCCTTCCGGCCCACGCTGCCGGGTTCGCCGTTCTACAACGAACCGGTTCCGGCAGGTGAAGTGCTGCATCTGGCCTTTGAAGACCGGCCCGATCAAAACGGTCTGGTCAGTTTTGCGGATGCGTCCGGCCTGAACCATGCGGGTTCGTGCCAGGGCATGGCCTGTCCGGCGACGCAGCAAGCGGGCCATACGGGTAACGGCCTGGAGTTCGACGGCGCGCAAAACAAGGTGACTGTGGGCAGCTTTGGTCTGTCCTCCGCCACGACGCTGGCGGGCTGGGTCAAGACCGGCTACTCAGCGAAGAATGGCTACCTGTTCAACACCTGTAATGCGACCCTGTATGTCAACAGCCGCCTCCCGTTCTTTGAAGCGCAGGTGAACGGCTACTGGCAGAAGTTGATGCCGAATTATCAAACGCCCATGCCGTTGAACACGTGGGTCTTTTTGGCCGCAACGTATGACGGTTCGGCGCTCCGGCTGTATCAAGACGGGCAGTTGATCAAGACGCTGAATGCGGCGGGCGCGCTGAACACGTGCACCTCGACGGTCAGCCTGGGCCAGAACCTGACGGGCCAGCTGGATGAGATGCGGATGTTCAATCGGGCTTTGTCTGCGGCCGAATTGAAGGCGCTGTATCTGGGCACCGCCCCGATCGTGCAGCTGCCCTTTGAAGAATCCTCGGTGATCAATGGGTCACGCCTCACCGATGTGTCCAGTTGGGATCACACGGCAACGTTCTATTCAGATAATGTCACGCGCACGGCAACGGTGGGGCAGGCGGGCGCGTACGCGCTGACGCTGGACGGCACCAACGACTATGTCAGCGTGGAGCCGCACAGCGGGCTTGATCTCAGCGGCGGCCGCTTCTCGATCGCGGCGTGGGTCTATCCGTCGCCGCTGGATAATGATCCGTATCCCATCGTCAGCAGCGTGGCTTATACCGGCGCCAACTATGCTTACCCGTTCCTGAATGTGGTTAATCGCACGCAACTGAGCGGCGGCTTTGGCACGGGCACATCACTCGCCACGGTGACAACGGACAACGTGTTGGCCACGAATGCGTGGAATCACGTCGCGGCCACCTTCGACGGCACGACCTATCGGTTGTATGTGAACGGCGTTGCGCAGGTGATCACGACCACGTTCCAATCGACCGTTCCGGCGGCCACGCAGCGCTTCGATGTGGGGCGCGGCGGCACCACCAACAGCGCCACCTGCGCGCGCTTGACCAAACTCACCCTTACGTCCTTGTACGGAGCGACGCAGGTGCGCCTGAAGTTGGACGGTGCGCCCGTTTACACCAACACCTATCCGATTGCGAATGTGATCTACACGGCGCTGACCAATCTTGATCGCTGTGCGCCCATGCAGTTGTCGGTGGAAGATTACTGGGGCTGGGCGTCGTTGGGGTCGGTGACCGTGCCGTCCACGCCGGGCTCAGGTTCGGTCACGTTATCCAGCGGCAGCAAAGCCGTGCGTCTAGAGTGGTCGATGGCGCTGCGGCCGACGGATGTGCGCTACTGGCGCGGCAAGCTCGACGAGGTGCAAGTGTTCGCGCGCGCCTTGCTGCCGGACGAAATCATGGCGCTGGCGCAGACGGCGTGGCGAACGGGCACAGTGGCGGCGAACAGCAATCTCACCACTTGGAACGCCAATCCGCCGATGGGTCTGGAGGGCACGTACAACCTGGACTTGCGCGGGCAAGATGCAGGCGGGCATGTGGATGCGGCCAGCACCAGCCGCCAGGTGTGGAACGGTGAAGTGGATACACTAGCTCCGCGCGTGACGCTGACGCGCACCACCGTGGGCAGCCAGTATCGCTATACCACCGTGGCTGAAGATTACAACCTGCTGGCGGCGGGCTTCTCCTCGCCGTGCGGCGCGGGCGTCATCTCCAGCACGGAATATTATCAAGCGCCGTGGTATCGCGCTTTGGTCGGCTCCACTACTAGCGCGCGAGTGTATCGTGTGAAGGCCGAGTGCGTCATCAATGCGCCCGCGCTGTTTGAACCCGGCGCGTGGCTCACATCGACGGCGTTAAGCGGCCGATTGACCGTGAGCGGTACGCAAGTCTTCGTGGCGGGCGGCGCGCTGTCACAGGTGGACACCTCCACGCCGTCGCTGCCACGCCTGACCACCGTGTACGATGCCAATGGCGATGCGCGCAGCGTCGTCATCTCAGGCACGTATGCTTACGTGGCAGACGGCAGTTTCGGCCTGGCCACGATTAATCTCGGTAGCCCCACGGCCCAGCCGGTTCGCCGGGATACGCCCGGCACCGCGCAGGATGTGGCCCGCTGGGGCAACTACGCTTACGTCGCAGACGGCACGGGCGGCCTGCGTGTGATGGATGTCAGCAATCCGGCCAATCCGGTTGAAGTGAGCAGCCTGGCGACCAGCAGCGCGGCGCAAGCCATCGCACTGGCGGGCGCGAGCGGCGTGGTCAATCAGGCCGAAGTGCCGCCCGCGAATCTCTCCCGCGCGGAGTGGACGTCGATTCAAGAGCAGATTCAACTGGCCGATTACGCCTTGACGTGGGACGCGCCGCGCGGCGCGTACGTCAGTGCCAATAAGGCCAATGCCTGGGAAACGGCGCTCTCCGGCGCGGGCGTGCAAGTAACCGATCCGCAGGGCGCGTGGACGTGGCAACTGGCTTTGACGGGCTACGGTCCGGCGGGCCGCGTGCAACCGATCGGGCGTGGGACAAGCCCCAGCGTGAGTGGTAATCGCGCAGAGTTTGATCATGGCAATTTGATCGAGTGGTACATCAACGATCCGCGCGGCCTGGAGCAGGGCTTGACGCTGAAGCAGCCGCCCGCCGGTGAGGGCGCAGACTCGATCGAGTTGCGCCTGGCCCTGACGACTTCGCTGCAACCGGAAATGGCGGCGAACGGTCAGTCGATTCTCTTCCGCAACGATACGCACAGCGTCGTACTGCATTACACGCAGTTGAAAGTGACCGATGCCACGGGTCGCGTGTTGCCCGCGCAACTGGCCTTGAACGGCCCGCAGGCCATTCGGTTGACGGTGGATGCGCGCGAGGCGGTCTATCCGGTGACGGTCGATCCGCTGTTGATGCGGTCGGTGGCTATGCTGACGGCCGTGCCCGCCTCGCCGTGGATGTACTTCGGCACGGCGGCCGCGCTAGACGGCGACACGCTGGTGGTAGGCGCGCCGTACATGACGGGCACCCTGCCGAGTTCGGGCGTGGCATACGTGTTTACACGTCACGCGGGCGGCGACACTGCCTGGGGCTTGAGCGCGACACTGGTGCCCACCGACGGCCAGACGGGCGATCTCTTTGGCAATGCGATCGCGCTGGACGGCGACTGGCTGGCGGTGGCCGCGTCCAATGCCACGGTGCTGGGCACAACCGGCAACGGGCAGGTGTACCTGTATGGGCGCAATCAAGGCGGCGCGGATGCGTGGGGCCTGGTCAAGACCGTCGATTATCCGGGCACCACGAATGAGCAATTTGGTTCGGTGCTGGCGCTGAAGGGCGATGTGCTGGCAGCGCGTGCGCCGGGTACGCAGCAAGTGCTGCTGTTTTCACGCAATAATGGCGGGCCGGATCAATGGGGCTTGTCCGGGGCGTTCTCCTCCGGTTCGGCCGACGACTTTGGGTATGCCTTCGCGTTGTCGGATGATATGCTGGCGATTGGCGCACCAGGCTCGACCGGCGAAACTTCCCTGGGGGCGGTTAGCCTGTATACGCGCACGCGTGATTCGATGGGCGATAGTTGGGCCTTTGCCACGATGCTGCGGGTGGACGGAACCTCGAACTTTGGCGCAGAACTTGCGCTGGACGGCGATCGCTTGCTGGTGGGCGATCCCGATGCGATGGTGGGCGGCAACATGCAACAGGGTGCGGCCTACCTGTTTGAACGCAATGCGGGCGGGGCCGATGTCTGGGGGCAAACGGCGACGATTACCGCGGCGGGCGGAGCGGAATTCGACGGGCTGGGCGGCGCGGTGGCGCTGGACGGCGACCGGGCGTTGATCAGCGCAGCCAACTACGACACCGGGCGCGGCATCGCTTACGTGTTTGAACGGAACGAAGGCGGGGTCAATGCGTGGGGGCAAACCCACGCCATCACCGCCGCCGACGGGGCCGTGGGCGATCTCTTTGGGGCGCTGGCGCTGCTCGATCGGGGCACGGTGCTGATCGGCGCGCCCTATCACGCGGTAACGTACATCGAAGAAGGCGCGGCCTATGTCTATACGCTGGACGGCGGCGGCTGGCAGGCGCAAACGCGGGTAACACCGGCCGGGGTCACCGCCGATGAAACTTTTGGCTGGCGGGCGGCGCTGAGCGGCGATACGCTGGCGGTGGGCGCGCCCAATCGGACGGGCGGCATCACCTCGACGGTGTATCTCTTCCAGCGCAATCAAACCGGCGCAGAGGCGTGGGGACTGGTGACGCAGTTGGTCGGCCCGGCCTCCAGCGAGTTTGGCTATTCCATCGATCTGGACGGCAACACGCTGGTGGTGGGCGCGCCTCACTCCGAGAGCGGCTTCCCGTTCCACACCACGGATACCGGCGCGGCCTACGTGTATGATCGGAATACCGGCGGGGCTGACAACTGGGGCCAGATTGGCCTGTTGCCGCTGGCCGATACGCCGTACAACGAATACGCGTCCACCGGCGATCGCTGGGGAACGACGGTGGCGGTGGATGGCGACCTCATCGCCATCGGCGGGCCGGGAATGGCCAATGCCTTCCAGCAGGTGCTCAATGCGGGTGGCGTGCGGGTGTATGCGCGGCCGCGCAACTCCACCGGCTGGCAGCAGTTGGGCGTCGTGCAGGGCGAACTGGCCGATCACGCTTTTGGCGCAGGTCTGGCCGTAAGCGGCGATACGCTGGCCGTTGGGGCGGATGACAACTTGATCGGGCCGGGCGCAGTGTACGTCTATCAGCGTAACGCGGGCGGCCAGGCGCTGGGCTGGACCAAGACCATCACGCTGGCGGAGGCGGGCCAACCGGCCGGCTTCGGCGTAGAAATCAGGCTGGACGGCGAGACACTGGCGGCCATCTCACGCGATCCGCTGCTGACCACGACCGTGCAGATCAATCTGTTTGGCCGCAATACGGGCGGCCCCGACAATTGGGGCGGGCTGCAAACGCTGACCGTTTCCGATAGTCTGGGCATCCAGTTGTGGCAGGACACGCTGGCGGCGTCACTGGGCACTGAGGCGCAAATCCGCTCTCGGAATGAGGGCGGCCTGAACCAGTGGGGGTTGATGCAGACCCTGCCCATCACCAACGCCGATAGTCTGGCGCTGGGCGAAGAGACGCTGGTGCTGGGTTACGCGGATGAACGTCAAGGCCTGGAGATCTATCGGGCGGTGTCCGGGCCGATCGGGGTGACCGACCTCTACACGACGGCTGAACATCTCACGCTCACCGTTGCTGCGCCGGGTGTCCTATCGAATGATCTGGGCTTCGGGAATGTGACTTTGACAGCCCTGCCGGATACTGCACCCAGCCACGGCACGTTGAGCCTTAGCCCCGATGGCGCGTTTACGTACACACTGGGCGCGGCCAATCACTATGCCGGGATGGATACCTTTACCTACCTCGCCAATGACGGGTCGGCTAACTCAACGCCGGTCACGGTGACGATCACTGTGACGCCCGTCAACGATGCGCCTGTCGCGGCGAGTGACACGTACACCACGCCGGAAGGCAGTTTGCTGACGGTCAGTGCGCCGGGCGTGCTGGCTAATGACAGCGATGTGGAAGGCGACCCGCTGACGGCGATCACCAACACCCAGCCGGTGTCGGGGCTGTTGACCTTCAATGCCGATGGGTCGTTTGTGTACTCGCCGACGATTCCGTACTGGAACGGCGCCGACGCCTTCACCTATCACGCCAACGATGGCGCGCTGAACTCCAATGTGGTGACGGTGACGATCAATGTCAATGCCGGGAACATTCCGCCCGTGGCCGTGAGCGACACGTACACCACGGCGGAAAACACACCGCTGACGATTGTTGCGCCGGGCGTGGTGGGCAATGACAGCGATCCGAACGGCGACACGCTGACGGCGATTACGAACACGAATCCGGTGTCCGGGGTGCTGACGTTCAATGCGAATGGTGCGTTTGTTTATACGCCCACTTGGGCTGATTGGAATGGTGTTGATCACTTCACCTATCATGCGAATGACGGCGCGTTGAGTTCCAACGTCGTCACGGTCACGATCAATGTGACACCCGTCAACGATGCGCCTGTCGCCGCGAGCGACACGTACACCACGACCGAAGGCAGTCCGTTGATCATCACTGCGCCCGGGGTCTTGGGCAACGACAGCGATGTGGACGGCGACACGTTGACGGCGATCACGAACACGAATCCGCTGTCGGGCGTGTTGACCTTCAATGCGAATGGCTCGTTCGTGTACACGCCGACCGTGCCGTACTTCAATGGTGCGGACGCCTTCTCCTATCACGCGAATGATGGTGCGTTGAACTCGAACGTTGTCGTGGTCACGATCAATGTGACACCGGTCAACGACGCGCCCATCGCCGCGAGTGACACGTACACCACGGCCGAGAACACGCCGCTGACGATTGTTGTCCCAGGCGTGTTGAATAACGATAGTGACCCCGATGGCGATGCACTCACTGCGATCACGAACACGAATCCGCTATCCGGTGTGCTGACGTTCAATGCGAATGGTTCGTTCATGTACACGCCCACTTGGGCTGATTGGAATGGTGTCGATCACTTCACGTATCACGCGAATGACGGCGCGTTGAACTCGAACATCGTCACGGTCACGATCAATGTGACGCCCGTCAACGATGCGCCCGTCGCCGCGAGCGACACGTACACCACGGCGGAAGGCAGTCCGCTGACTATCGCTGCGCCCGGTGTCTTGGGCAATGACAGCGATGTGGACGGCGACACGTTGATCGCAATCACCAACACTAATCCGCTGTCGGGTGTGTTGACGTTCAATGCGAATGGCTCGTTTACGTACACACCGACCGTGCCGTACTTCAACGGTGTGGACACCTTCACCTATCACGCTAACGATGGCGCGTTGAACTCGAACGTTGTCGTGGTCGCGATCAATGTGACACCGGTGAACGATGCGCCTATCGCGGCGAGTGACACCTACACCACGGCGGAAAACACGCCGCTCACGATCACTGCGCCGGGCGTGCTGAACAACGACAGTGATCCCGATGGCGATTCACTCACCGCGATCACCAACACCAATCCGGTGTCGGGTGTGCTGGTCTTTAACGCGAACGGCTCGATCGGGTACACGCCGACTTTCGTAGATTGGAACGGGGTCGATCACTTTACCTATCACGCCAACGATGGCGCGTTGAACTCGAACATCGTCACGGTCACAATCAATGTGACGCCCGTCAACGATGCGCCCGTGGCGGCCAGCGATGTCTATACCGGCTCAGAAGGCAGTCCGTTGACTGTGCCCGCGCCGGGTGTCTTGAGCAACGACAGCGATGTAGACGGCGATGCCTTGACGGCGATCACCAACACGAATCCGCTGTCGGGCGTGTTGACGTTTAACGCGAATGGTTCGCTCGTGTACTCGCCCACGATTCCGCTATGGAGCGGCGTCGATCGCTTCACGTATCACGCCAACGATGGCGCGTTGAACTCCAACGTCGTGACCGTCACGCTCAACGTTGCGCCGATCAATCACGCGCCCGTCGCGGCCAGCGATGTTTACACTATGGCCGAAGGCACGCTCCTGACCGTGAACGTGCCCGGTGTGTTGGGTAACGATTCGGACTTGGACGGCAATACCTTGACCGCGATCACGAACACGAATCCGCTGTCGGGCGTGTTGACGTTTAACGCTAATGGCTCGTTCGTGTACTCGCCCACCGTGCCGTACTTCAACGGCGTCGATCGCTTCACCTATCACGCCAACGACGGCGCGTTGAACTCCAACATCGTGACCGTCACGCTCAATGTGACGCCCGTCAACGATGCGCCCCTCGCCACGGCCAACGCGTACACCGCGCCGGAAGGCAGTCCCTTTACGGTGGCCGCGCCCGGTTTGCTGGGCAATGACAGCGATCCCGATGGCGATACGCTGAGCGTCGTAACGTACACGCTGCCCGTCACTGGCACGTTGATCGTGTCCGCGACCGGCGCGTTGACTTACGTCCCGCCGACGATCTATCACGGCGCGATCACGTTCACGTATCGCGCCACCGATGGGTTCACGCAGTCCAACGCGGCCCTGGTCACCATCACGGTGACGCACGTTAACCGCGCGCCCATCGCGGCCAGCGACAGTTACACCACCAATCTCAACACACGCCTCAATGTGAGCGCACCCGGCGTGCTGGGCAACGACGCCGACATCGAAGGCGCGACGCTGACGGCGACGCTGAACACCGCGCCCGCGCACGGCTCGCTGGCGCTGACGGCCAACGGTTCGTTTGCCTACACGCCCACGCTCAACTACACCGGCGCGGATGCCTTTACCTATCGCGCGACGAACGGCATCAGCACATCGCAAGTGACCACGGTCTCCTTGTGGGTGAATGCGCCGCCGCTTGCCACGGACTTCTCGCTGGCGATTACCGGCACCACGCCGCTTACGATTGACCTCGTACCGGCGCGCGCGACCGATCCTGAAGGTGGGGCATTGATCGTGACCGCGGTCAGTGCGGCCCTCTCCGGCACGACCGCCCTCAGCGGCACGACCGGCGTGATCTATACGCCGGGCTTCAACGGCGTGGATCACTTCACGTACACCGTGGCTGACACGTACGGCCTCACCGACACGGGCACGATCACCCTCACGGTGAACGGCATCTATCACGCGCCGATCGCCGTCAATGATACGGCCGCGACCAACGAAGACACGCCGGTGATCATCAACGTGCTGGCGAACGATAGTGATCCCGATGGGCAAACGCCCGTCATCACGGGCTGGAGCACGCCGCTTAGTGCCACGCTTAGCCTGACGGGCACGCGGCTCTGGTACGCGCCGCTGGCCGATCGGTTTGGCGTGGAGACCTTCACGTACACCATCAGCGATGGCGGCCTGACGGCGACGGCGCGCGTCACCGTGACGATCAATCCCGTCAACGATGCGCCCACGCTGAACGCCATCGCCAATATCATGCTGGAAACCAATGCGCCGCAGCAGACGATGACGCTGACGGGCATTGGGCAAGGCGCGCCGTATGAAAATCAATCCCTCTCGATTACGGCGCAATCAACCAATACGGCCTTAATCCCCAACCCGATCGTGACGTATGCCAGCCCCAACGTGACGGGCACGCTGCGCTTCACGCCTGTGGCGGGGCAGAGCGGCACTGCGACGATTGTCGTAACGGTAACTGACGGCCTCTCGACGACGGTGCAGCGCTTTGGCGTGACCGTGTGGACGATGACCGGCCCGCTGGCGTATCTGGCGCTGGGTGAAAATGGCCTCGCCATTGTAGACCTGACGCGTCCGGCGCAGCCGCGCCAGATTGCGGCGCTGGACACGCCCGGCTTCGCCAGTGACATCGTCGTGTCCGGCACGTATGCCTACGTGGCCGACGGGCCGAACGGGTTGGTGGTGGTCAATGTGGCCGCCCCGGCCAATCCGCAAATCGTCGGAACGCGCGACACGTCGGGCAGCGCGCAGGCCGTGGTCATGATCGGGCGCAATGCCTACGTGGCCGACGGCGCAACGGGCGTGCTCGTGATTGATGTGCAGACGCCAGCCGCGCCGACGCTGATCGGCACGGCGAACACGCCGGGCAATGCGGCGAACCTCACGACGAATGGCCGCTATCTGTATGTGGCCGACGGCTCCGGCGGTCTGCGCATTTTCGATACGCAAGGCTCGGCCGAACAAGCCAACGCCTGCGACAGCGCCGGTCACTGTGTCGCCACCACGGCCGCTATCGGGGCCGTGGCTCAATCGGTTGGGGCAGAGGCCGCCGAAGAAGTTGCCGTTCAAAATGCGAGTGTGTCTTTCTTCAACGTATCGCCTGTGATCAATTCGTCGGCTTCGATCACGCTCAGCGGACAAGCCTTGGCAACAATCTCTTCGCTGCAAGCGTTGACGATCAGCGTGGATGGCAGCGTGATCTTTACGCAAGATTGGGCGGCGGATGAAGTGACCGACACGGTGTGGAGCACGCTGTGGAATCCGGCCAGTCTGCTGGATGGCACACATGAACTGCGCGCCGAGGTAGCGACGTGGGCGGGCGAAGTGGTGAGTGAGATCACGGCGTTCACGCTGGACACGCAAGCGCCTGATCTGGCGCTGATGACTGATGTATTGACCAGCACCGTCTATCAATCGCCGGGTTGGCTGACGTTGCGCGGCCTCGTCACCGATACGGCCGGTATCGCCGCGGTGCGCGTGACATTCGGCGCGACGACGCTGGACGCGCAGATTGATGATCACACGTGGCGAGGCACGCTCGATCTCACGCAAGGCGGCTTGCCCGATGGTGAGACGTACACGGTCACGGTGCAGGCGCTTGATCTGGGCGGCCACTCGACCGAACTGATCAGCGCGATCACGGTGGATGTCGTCGCGCCAACCGAAGTTGATCTCGCGTTGAGCAGCGACGGCACACCGCTGGCCGCCGGCCAGACCCTGCGCACCGTATCGCCCACGCTTGATCTGGCGTGGACACCCGGCAGTGACGGCAGCGGCCTGCACACGTATCTTGTCGAGTGGGCGAGTGCTGTGACCGATACGCAAAATATCGTTCAGGCAACGCAGTATCCGACACGCACGTCCTCCTTCACGCCGGGCGAAGGCCAGGTGGTGTGGGCGCATGTGGGCAGTGAAGACAACGTGGGCCAGCAGAGTTGGCAGAGCGCCGGGCCGGTCTACATCGACGCGCCGCACACGCCGGACTATGTGGTGTTGGGCTACGACGGTTGGCAGGCCAGCGGCTGTTCGCTGATCGGCGTCGATCGCCGCATCGAGCGCAGTTCGTCCAACAAGGCGTCGCTGAATGCCGAGCAGAAATTCTATGCCACGTGGTCAGACTCGGCGCTGCGGCTGGCGTGGACGGGCGCGAACTGGGACACCGACGGTGATCTGTTTGTCTATCTGGACACGCAGCCCGGCGGCACGCCCACGGCCTTCAATCCCTACCTCGACACGACGCCGGACACGCTGATCTATCTGCCTGGCGCGACGCCCACCTCCACGGTGAGCGCGCTCGCCGCCGACTACCTGATCTGGGTGCGCGATGCGAATTATGCGCTGCTGTGGAGTTGGCAGGGTGGCGAATGGACCTACGTCGAGACGCTGAACGCCGATCAATATGCCTATCGCGCGAATGTGAACGATGGACAAACTGATCTGGTCGTGCCCTTCAACTCGATCGGCCTGACGCAGCCCGACAGCACCGCGCTGAAGCTGGTGGCCTATGCCAGCGAAGAAACGGCGCTGCGCCTGTGGGCGGTGATGCCCAATGCCAATCCCGTCAGCAGCGATCAAGTGGTGGCGACGGGTGTGTATGCGGAGGGCGCGCAGACCTTTGCATTGAGCCAAGCCTTTGGTTGGGACAATGTGGGCGCGGGCGTCTGCCCCAATGGCAGCGACGGCCTGAGCCAGTCTTACGCCGATGTGGACGCGCAAGTCTCGCTGACGGCTGATCCCATGGGTGCAAGTTACAGTTTCCTTGGTGACAATCTGTTCTGGTTGTGGACGCTGTTAACAGGTGATCACACCGCTGATCTTACCTCGTACTTGGGCTTCATGAGCACCCAGCATCCGCGCATCGGCGGCAATCAGACCATCACCTACACGCTCACCTATCGCAACCTGGGCACGGCTACCGCGCGCGATGTTGAAGCGAACATCACCACGCTGTACGCGTTATACTTGTTGGATGCCACGCCGTTAGTGGTAGGCGATGTGCCCGCGGGTGGTGAAGTCAATGTCACCTTCCGCGCGCAAGTCGATCTGAGTGCCAGCCCGTTGACGTGGGCGGCGGTGGCAGTAGAAGTCTATGACGCCGGGCATCCGCGCTCGGGCGAACCGCTCGAGCGGTTGTGGATCGATCATCAAGTGGATCGCAAAGCGCCTGAATTTGTGGGCATTCTGCAACCCGAGTATGCCATCGCGGCGAAGCCGCTGACGTTGATCGGTTACGCTTATGATGAATCAGCCGTGCCGTTGATCACGCTGAATAGTGTAGCGTGCCCGGACGCCGAACCGAACGACGGTCAATGGGCGTGCGGGCTGGACGCGACGGGTCACGCCGATGGCGATGTGATCAATGTGACGGTGCGCGCGACCGATGTCTTCGGTCAGCAAAGCAATCCGATCGGGCCACGCGCCTTCGTGGTGGATACGATTCCGCCGACAACGTCGATCGATCTGAGCACGGGCGCGATCATCGGCGGCCAAAGCCTTGACCTAACCGGCCAGGTGCATGACAATCACGGCCTGGGCCGCGTGGAAGTGTGCGTGGATAATGCCACGTGCGAAGTGGCCGCGCTGGATCAATCGGGGGCGGACCAGCCGCGCAGCGTGGACGATGTGCCCGACAACCCGATCAGCATCGACAATGCGGCCACGTGCGGCAGCGGTGAAATCGTACGGACGTTTGTGGTGACGGACACGTTTGCCGTGGGCGATGTGACGGTGGGCCTGAATGCCACGCACGCTTTGCGCGACGGACTGCGCGCCGAACTGGAATCGCCGCTGGGCACGCGTGTGCGCCTGACCGACGATGATGGTCTGGGCGGCACGACGCCGGCGGATTACGATGTGAGCCTGAATGATGCCGCAAGCGCGGCGTACAGCGCGCCGGCAGCCGACGATGTGGCCGCGCCGTACTTTAATCGCAGCGCGCGGCCCGCGCAACCCTTACGCGCTTTTGCGGGACAGAGCGCGGCGGGTACGTGGACGCTGCACCTGTGCGATACATCGGCGGCGGATTACGATGGCGCGTACCAGCGCAGTCAACTGCGGTTGACGCCGCAAGCCGATCGGTTGTTGGCGCTCGACGGGCAGTGGTCGTATGCGGTGACGCTGAACGATCAGCAGGACTTTGTGGCGCACAACGTCTCGGTCTACGGCGTGGACGCGGCGGGCAATCGCGCGACGAACGCGACCGCGCAGACCTTCGTGGCGGACAATGTCGCGCCGGTGCTGACGGTGACACAGGTGATCGAGACGGCGGTGTTGACGCACAGTGTGCCCGTACTGAACATCGCCGCGACTGACGGCGGCAGTGTCAACCAGGTGTATGTTATCGTGGAAGCGCCCAACGAGACGTATTCGGCGGAGGCGACGCGCGACGGCAACGGCTGGCGCTTCGATCTGAAACCGGCGCAAGCGGGCACATATACGCTGCAGGTGAGCGCTTACGACGCCGCCGAGAACGTCAGCCTGGCCGGGCCGTTTGTCGTGACGATCACCGAGCCGCAGATCTATCAGACCTTCTTACCGCTGGTGACACTGGCCTTTGTGGCGGGGCCGGACCTGGCGGTGAACCGGCTGATCGTGACGAACAACGCGGTGCAGGTGGTGATCAAGAATCAGGGCAATGAGCCGGTGACGCATGAGTTCTGGGTGGATGTGTATGTCAATCCGCGTACCGCGCCGACGGGCGTCAATCAGACGTGGAGCAGCCTGGGCACGCAGGGTCTGACCTGGGGCGTGACCGCGGCGGCTTTGCCCAAGTTGATCCCCGGCGGGGTGTTGACGCTGACCGTAAACGACGTGTACTTCTGGCCGAGCCTGAGCAAAGTCACGTGGCCGCTGGCGAATAACGCGCCCGTTTACGCGCAAGTGGATTCGGCGAATGTGGGCGTGGTGTATGGCGCGGTGTTGGAAATCGACGAACTGCCGGGCGCGACGTACAACAACGTCTTTGGGCCGATGCTGGTGGGCGCGGCGACGCAGCTCAGCGCGCGGGCGGCGTCGGTCACGATTGCGCCGAAACCCATCGCGGCGCTTCGGCCTTAGGTCGAGTCTTCAAATTCGTTTGACGTGTCATTCTGAGCGAGCGCAGCGAGTGAAGAATCTCGCTTTTCTTCGACCAAATGTGAGATTCTTCGGCGCTTTGCGCCTCAGAATGACACCTTTAGGAAGAGTTTTAAGACAGTTATCTAGATCGAATCTCAGTCGTAGTCACGTGTCACCCGCTGGCTGAAAGTTTAGCGGGTGACAGCGGCGGACTTGCGTCCGCCTTGAGCGTCAACTATCAGGCAACAGCTTTACGTGATGTAGGAGACATTGACATGACATTGATCAAACGCATGACGTTACCGGTACTTGGCTTGTTGTTGAGTTGCGCGGTGTTGATCGCGTTGAGCCTGAACAGTGTGCAGGCAGCGCCGCTGGCGCTGCCGCCGCGACCCACCGCCGAGCCCACGCTGCCATCCAGCGGATCAGCGATCAACGGCGGGACGATTCTGCTGCACGTCGTCACGCCGTCAAGCGGCTCGTGGGCAACGGTCGAGTGGCAAGATGTCGCGGGCAACTGGCATCTGGTGGACGGCTGGCAGGGCACGCTGGAATCTGATGGCACGAAGACCTGGTGGGTGGCGCAGGCCGATCGGGGCAAAGGGCC
>JAGOBP010000374.1 GCA_017999195.1 Thermoflexales bacterium | reverse complement strand
GCTGAACCTGACGCAGTCGCCGCGGGTTTAGTTCCCGTGGTGCTGCCCGCCGCCCCAGATTGCAGCGTGGCTTGCGCCGCAGACCCGCTGGCCTTGGTCGGCTCAACCGTTGCGCTTGTGCTGCCGCTTGCGGCGGCAGTTGTCGCATCCGGTGCAGTGGTAGTGGGCGCCGTTGTCGGAGCAACGGTCGGGGCGGGCTTCGTCGGCACAGCCGTCGGTGGCAGCGTCGCCGTCGCCGGTTCGGTCGGCTTGGGTGTCTCAGTCGGCGGCACCGGCGTAATCGCGGCCAGTTGTGCCACAGCCGTGTTAGTGGCCTGAATCGCCGCATTCTGCGCCGCAATCTGCGCGCGTTCGCCTTGCCGGCTCAGGAAAATCACGGCGATCACGATCACGCCTAACAGGCCCAGACCGCCCATGCCCAACATCAACAAACGGAAAGTGCGATTGGACTGCTCGTCGCCGTTACCGTTAGTATCCTGGTTGTTATCCAGATTATCCGTATCCTCAAGCGCCATCGTATTTGCTCCTCTGCAGAAATGGACCCGCCGTCAATAAAGACCGTACCCCATTGTAATACAAAACTAACGGCAAAGGCAAAAGTGAACTACCGCGTCAAGCGATCAGCCGCGCAAGATTTCCAGGTTGGCAAACGGCACAAACGTCTTGCCCACACTTTCCAACTCGATCTCCGCGCCATGCACGCGCGCGCCGCTGCCGATCTGGATCGAGCGATCGGGCACGTTTACGACATTCCCCGTCGCGCCTTGTAACGAACCCCGAATCACGCGCACCCGCGCCCCGATTGTCAACGGCGTCCCCAACGGCGTCGCTAACGCCGGTTTAGTATCCACCGGCAGCGGGATTAGAATCTCGGGCCGGGTTAAGCCCCAGCGAGTTTGCGTCAACGCGCTGAGCGACGCTTCGCGTCCGGCTTGACTGCTCAACAATTTGAAGATTGGGCGTGACATGGGAATGCGCCCCAACCCTTCCGTCAACAGCACCGGGAAAGGCATCCGGCGGGCCAGATCGATCAATCGGCCGTCCATGCTGCCAGCGATGATGCCGCGCACCTGCAACTGTGCGGCTTGCTGCAAAGCGGCTTCTTCAATCCACGCGCCGCCCACTACGATAGCGCCATGTGCGGTCACATCGATCGATTTGGCGCGCAACACGTCGGCTGGATCGTGGGCGACCACCTGCATCACCCCAAACGATTCGCTCCCAAAGCCGACGGTGGCCTGCACCACTGCGCCGGTCGTTTCAATAATCACGCCGCGCCCGGACATGACGCTGACGACCACGCCGCTTAAATAGGCCGTCAATTGAAACGGCTTAGTGACCACTTTGATCAGAACGCGGCCATGTGCTTTGTCCACGCGATACACAAAGCCGTCGGTCGGCGACATCACCCGTCCGCTTGGCAGAAAACCGCGCGCGGCGATCACGGTATTGGTCGTAACGTCATCGCCCTCGCGCACTTTGATGAAGCGCGCCAGGCGCGACGGCGGCACGCGCAACAGCCGCGCCACGTTGATGATGCGCACTTCACCACTGATCTCGGCCTGCGCCACCACCTGGGTCGGCTGGACCTTTTCGCCCATCCCGGCCAGGACCTTGCCCGGTACCGGCAGCATGCGTTCGCGCCGGATCAACGTCAACGGCATGGCGCGTGTTTCGGGGGGATAATAGGCTACTAAATCGCTCATCAGGCCCCCACATCCCACAGCCACTGCTGCACTTGCTGCAAGCGGTCGTCGGCATCGACGGGCAGCGCATTCACCAGCGGCCGGCCGCGCGCATCAATAATCAATCCCACTGCGCCGCCCTGCACCCGGTATGGTTTGCCGCCCCGGCCCGGACCGCGCCCAATATCTACGCCGCGGCGCGGATGCAATTCCAGCGTCGCCGATTGGCCGGCAGGCACCGACAGAATTTCCAGCGTGCCCCCGGCAACTTCAACTTCGATTTCGCCGCCGCTGTCGTAGGTCATCTTGACACCCAGCACGACTTCACCGGGGCGCATCCGGCCCATCGGGACGACCGCCATACCCAGAAGAAATAGACCTTGATTCTCGATCGTTTGAACGGCACTCAACGGCGAAGCCACCGCCGCTGCGCCCAACGCCGACATCAAACCATACACATCCAACAAGAGCTGCGTCACCCCGATCGGTTCCAGGGCATCCAACAGCATCAACGCCGCTTGTCCCGGTCGCGAGGCGCGCGTCAGCACCGCTCCGCTGCCCACGATCTGCTCCATCGGCGGCAGATAATCGCTGCGCGAGCCGCTAGAGCGCACCCAGCCGGGCCGCGCCACTTTCAACGTCGCGCGGATGGCTTCGCGGGCCAAGGCTTGCTCGATCAACAATTCGTGTGAATCCGACGGAATGCTGAGTGGCCGCAATTCCTTGTTAATGACGAAGGCTTCCAGTTCACCGTCATCCAGTTCAAAGGGCAACCAGCGCACCACGGCGTCATGACCGACTTCTTGCAGCAACCGCGCGCCGCCAAAAGCCGAACCAATATCGCTGCGCACCGTTAAATTCAGTTGGCCGTTGAAGGCCGCCGCCACCGTCGTGTTTGCGGCACCCGCATCCACACCCAGTGCGCCGCTTCGCAAATCCTTGGTCATGCTCAGGTACTGCACCATTTGCCCGAAGCTGCGCGCCGTGGACAAGACCGGCACACTGCTCCACGAGGCGCACATCCCCAGCCCCGGAATCTGAGCCAATTTTGTGGTGGTATGCAATGCCTCAAGTTCGGCTTGAAGCGGGCCGAGGTTTTCCATTTCGAGGCTCGGCCGCACATTGCCATCGACCACGATCAACGGGACATCCGAGCCGACCAGCGCTCGCAATTTGGAACGCAACGCCGAATTCCCCGCATAAATAATCGTGGGCCGCGAATTAGGATCGGTCAAAGCCGCGCCCAGAGCCAGTGTCTCCACCAGTTCCAACACGGGGCCTTCTGCGCCGCCATCCGCGCCGCCCGCCACACAAATAGCATCCGGCTCCAAAGCAATGATCTTGCGCGCGCGCGCCTCATCATTCAGCCGTGACGCACCCAACAGCGCAATGACGTCCTCGACCCAACTATACGTCCCGGCCGCCGCCCGCCGCAAACTATCCACGCTGAGTTCGCCCACCAGCCCGGCCAAGATCAGGCGCAACGGCTGCGCGGCGCTGCTCGTCAACACGCACACATCCACGCCCGAACCATTTTCCTGCTCGGGCGTAATCACATCACCGGCCTCGGTCAGCAACGGGCGCGCGGCAATCTGCGACAATTGCTCGATCGCGTGGCGCGCGCCAATGGCCGCATCCGCCCACGGTTCTTCGATCGTAGTGGGTTGCTGGGCGCGGGCCACAAATCGGAACGGGCCTTCAACACGCGCGATCAACACGGCTTGCGTATTGACGCTGCCGATGTCGATGGCGAGAATAGATTCAATGCGATTGGCTGGATTCATAACCGCTAACAACCCGATCGATTACGGCGCGACGACGCTCTTCACGATCAAGACCGCGTCCGAAATCGCCTGCACCCGATCGATCAACACCGTGACACTGGCGATATATACCAGCGCAAACGTCGCACCCAACGCGATGGCGAGGAAGGTGCGCCCGATCGAACTGAGACCGCTCAACACCCCGCGCCGCGCGGCGCGGAAGAAACTAAACGACAGCAGCGTCGTCACCGTGCCGAACGCGACCAGGGCATTCAGCACAAAATTGACGTTAACATCTGAATTAGGTCCGTTGAACACGCCACCCGGCGGCAAGGCCGTGGCGGCTGTTTGCGCGCCCAACGTCCCGAACACCGCGCCGCCCAGGGCCACGGCAGAACCGACCCCGACGAGATAACCAATCGGGACATTGCCGACCCACGCCCAGCGCGGCCAGGCCTTGAACAGCAACATCACGCTGAAGATCAAACCAATCCCGGCCACAATCACGTCCATCGGCTGAGCCGAAGATTGCGCCAGAATCGGCTGCACCAGTCGCGGCCACAACACATCCGCGATCACCGTCACCGTGATGTAAGCCGCGCCCACACCGATGAGAATGTGTGTCGCCAATCGGTACAGGAAGTTATCCCCGATGAGGTAACTCAGAATAAACAGCGTCAGAATCGCGCCAAGGATGACGCCGATTTGATCGAGCGAAAGGGTCATGGGGTCGAGCGCCTCCCCACGCGTGCGACGAGGCCGCTTACCAGTCCAATCACGATCAGGATCGCCAGCAGCCAGTGCGCCAGCGCTTGCGCTTCAATTTGCACCTGGTTGCGCAGCGCCCGCACAACTTCCACCGACGGCGGCTGCTGGGTTTGATCGGCGCTTTGTTTGGCTCGCAAAGCCTCTTGCAAAGAAGGCAGCAACTCGGCCTGTTGCGCGTACATCATCGCGCCCGTCGCGCCACTCACCAGACCCGCAACCTGCCCGGAGTGTGCATACGGCAAAGCCAGTGATTCGACGGCGGCGCTGACTCCCGCGATCAGCGGCACATCAAAACCGCTCACCGCGATCTGCTCCACCCACCAGCGCAGGCTGTCCGACGAAGCAGAGAGCGCGATCACGAGATCAAACGGGCCATTGTTCAACAGCACATTTTGAACGCCAATCGCTTGGCCCGGCACATAGCCCAGATTGTGGTGCTGGTCGCCGGCCGGAACCCCCCTCGGGGCCCATAGGCTTGCCGCGAGATCCGCGCCCAATGGATTCAAACTCACAGCCGTAATATTCGCCGCGCGGGCTTGCCGGTGTCGCCACATTACCTCG
>JAGOBP010000015.1 GCA_017999195.1 Thermoflexales bacterium | reverse complement strand
GATCAACTTACACCACTACGGCCATGACCTGCCGACCGGATTCGACGGTGGGCGTGGGCACTCACACGTGCAACCCCCTAGAAGACTGGTATGGCAGCCTGCGCAGCGCGGCGGGCACATCGTGGGTGCCGGTTGGACATCACACCACCAACCCCAAGGCGCTGTCATACGATGTGTCCAAATATCCTGTTTCGGTTGCGCCGCCGCTTAGCGATACCTACCAACTCTGGTGGGTCAAGAAAGACCCCATCAACATCGTCTCAACCAGCAAGCCGGAAAATCCGGCTGGAAGTTGGAATGTCCAGTCCGACGAAGGCACCAGTTACTTCTCCACGGGCAGCTTTGAGGCGAACACCACCGTTAGCGCCGGGGCAACGATGATGGACGTAACGGTGGATGCCAGCTTTACCGCCGGCTATGGCAAGGAGTGGAGTAGCGGCGTGGGCTGGACGCAGGGGATGGAATTCTCCGGCGACATTTACCACTTCCCGGATGCCTGTCCTGTTTCCGTGTGTCGAAACTATTCAATTAAGCCGTACGTTTACAAGGCCAAGGCCAAGACCGAGGCAGGCCTGACCTATCCATACTTCGAACAAGATTACTTCGTCACCGCCAGAACCGATGCGGCGCGGGTTCAGACGGCTAGTCCGGCCGTGGTGGGGTTGATCCCGCAGGCGCCAGTCATCACCAGCACCACGCATCCCAATCCGGCTAACTGGTATGCGGCCAATACCGTCACCTTTGAGTGGGGGCAACCCGCGGGTGATCAAGCCGTGATTACCGGCTATCGCTGGAATCTGACTCGCGCGTCGGTGATGACGCCCACTGCTGTGGCCGACATGACCACTACGCATACTTACGAGGGCCTGACTGACGGTGTGTACTATCTGCATATCCAGGCTGTCGGCGATGGCGGCGATCGCGGCCCGGTGACACATCAAGCCGTGCGGGTGGATTTGAATGCTCCGGCGATTGAGGTCGTTTCCAATCCGCTCATACCCGATGGTTTCAACGGCTGGTATAAGACGCCTGTCACGCTCACGGTCGCGGCGACGGATACGATCGGGTCTGGCGTGACCAGCGTTGAAACCAGCGCCGATGGGCTGATCTGGCAACCGTACACCGCCTCCATCCCTATCACCCGCAACACGCCCGGCCTCACAGTCTGGGCGCGGGCCACTGATCTGATGGGGCTGACGTCTGACCCCGTCTCGATCACGATCAAGTTGGACAAGACTCGGCCCACGATCGCGGATGGCGAAGGTTACGGGTTGACCTATGCCAACGTCATGACCGATGAAGTGGGCAACGCCCAACTCGTGCTGGGAGGCGCACTCAGCGATACGCTGTCGGGCCGCTTGCAGTTTGAATTGAAGGCTGGCGAGACCGGCCAGTGGCATCCCGCCAGCGTCGTTGGCGATCTGCCCATGCCGCCCGGCAACGAGTTTCCTACGGCTTTGACCAGCCTTAACTGGATCTATACGCCCACGTTTGAAATTCGCGGCGTCTATGAGTTGTTGGGCCGCGGCGTGGATCAGGCCGGGAACTATGGCTACTACAGCTATTTCGACCCGTCCTATCCGGTCGGCCTGTTCTGGTGGGAGCCGGATGATGTGCCGGTGTTGGATGAAACCCGCGTGAGCGCATCAACGCAGCAGGCATACCCCGGCAACGAGGTGGCCTTCACGGTCGCGGCGCGTAACTCGGGCTATCAAGAAGCGCAGCTGCTCATCACCGACACGGTCCCCGCCGGGCTGACCGTTTTGCCCTATTCGATCAGCGACGATGGTCAATACGATGCTGGCACAAACGTCATCACGTGGCGGTTGCACGCCCTGTGGCCCGGCCAGACGCGCTATCTCTTCTTCTCAACGCTGGCCGATAGTGTTACGACGCCGGTGACCCTGACCAATCAGGTGGATTTAATGGCCTATTGGCCGTGGCTGGACTATCCGGGCATTCCCGCCGAACCGGCACGTCACTATTATTCAACCACCACCACCGTCTCGGTGTTGCCCGGTGGCGCCGTTCAAGCGGCGGCCGTTCAAGCCGGCAAGCCCGCTCCGCGGATTCTGGGCGTGGCTGTGCGCGAGGGCCAAATCACCAGCGCACCGCAAACGACGCTGTTGGTCAACACCACCTCCGATGCTCGTTATCTGTATGTCAAAGAGTGGACTTGGGATGGCGTGCTCGATCAATGGACGTTAGTTCGTGAAAACGGCTGGATACCCTTTGAGGACGCCCCCGACTTCAAGGTCGTGGATTATCTCTTCGGTCGCAGCGGGCAGTATCAATGGACGCTTTCGGCGGGCGATGGTGTCAAGTATCTGGGGGTCTGGGTCGCCGATGCGGGTGGTCAGATTAGCAATCTGAATGATGGCAATTTGATCTTTACTAACTACGTATCGAACGGTGGTCAACAATTGGCCGCCAATCAGGGTGTACAATATCGGGTAAACATGAGCGCCGATCAACTCGCGCTCCTCAGCTTGGCCAGTCTCAGCGGTGATGCTGATCTGTACGTCTGGAAACCGCGCGCCGGGTTTAAGCCCCACTACTACAGCAATGGCGTTCCGTCGGATCAAGGCTTGTCGCTCGATGCGATCGGCTTCCAGACGCTCGAAGAAGGCATGTACGTCATCGAGGTCCAGGCCGTGACAGATGCTTATTATCGATTGTTGACCGATGGCGATCTGGCCGAGACCGCGCTCCGATCCGTCACTCGAATCGATCCGGCGCTGGCCCGCTTGACTGATCGCGACCTGAATCTGTTGCAGGCGCAAGCGGCCGCTTTCAGTAACGCCCGGCAAACACTTCCATCAAGTACTCACTTAACCCTGGCCGAGAAAGAGCGCCCCGCTCATCCGGGCACGTTGAGCACGCCCTATCAACAGCCCTACGCCGAGACGGTGCCCGTTGTTCAGGGCGCAAGCATGACTTACCTATATTTGCCGTTGATCGTAAAATAGGAGCATGATTTTTCCAGCCCGTCAGGCTGGTCGATCAAAATTATCCAAGTTAAGGAGGCAGGTCAATGAGTGCAGAACAAGTACAGGCTTTATTGCAGTTGGCCGAAACGGCCGATTTCCGGGCGAAGTTTGACGCCGCTTTGCCAGAGGAGCGGCGCAACATCCTGGCCCAGGCCGGGCTGAATCTTTCGCTGGCCGAGGCCGAGGCCGCGCTGGCCGGTGAGCGCGAACTAGGCGAGGCTGAACTGGACCAGATTGCAGGCGGTGATGCTGGCGTTATCCGTCTTCCGCCGCCTCCGCCGCCCCCACCCGGCGGCTAAAGAATTTGTTGACATGACGCACCGGGGGCGGCCGCTATAGCCGCCCCCGGCCATATCCCACTGGTCATTGATCGAACCACCATGGACAAACCTCTCTTTCGCGCGGCGGCTCTGGAACGGCTATCGTCGCCAGAACAACTGGATCAGTTGGTGCACGTCACGCGCCCCATGAGTTGGCTGGCTTTGCTGGCCTTGAGCCTGGTCTTATTCGCCGCGTTGATCTGGGGGCTGGCGGGCAGCCTGCCCGTTCAAGTCACGGGGCAGGGCATTTTGCTGTCGGCCGACGGTTTTCACACGCTGGTCGCACCCGCGACCGGCCAGGTCGTCGACGTGGCCTTTAACGTCGGCGACGTGATCGAGGTGGGGCAGACCGTCGCGCGGATTGCCGAACCGGGCCAATCGGCCAGCCAACCCGTCATCAGTTCGTATTCAGGCCGCATCGTCGAACTCTTGATCGATGTCGGCAGCCCGATCGAGAAAAACGCTCCCCTCTTGAGCCTGGAAGGACTGAATCCGGCGGGTCGCGTCGATCTGGTGGCCGTGATTTATATGGCTCCGGCCGAAGGCAAAAAAATCCGCTCCGGCATGGAGGTGCAAGTTTCACCCTCGACGGTGCGGCGCGAAGAATACGGCTTTATGCGGGGACAGGTGGCCTCCGTCGGCCAGTTCCCGGCGACGCCGCAAGGCATGCTGCGCGTACTGGGCAACTCGGAATTGGTGAAGACCCTATCGGCCGTAGGCGCGCCGATCGAGGTGCGCGTGACCCTCTCGGCCGACGCCGCCAATACCAGCGGTTACGCCTGGTCATCGCCCGCCGGCCCGCCCCTGCAAGTGGATAGCGGCACCTTGTGCACGGCGTGGATTACGCTGGAGCAACGCCGCCCCATCAGTTTGATGATCCCGGCTTTGAAGTAAAATATCCAATATGCAGCCCGCACACTCAGGCGACCCCAATGACGCGTAAGGCCAAGTCTCAATTTCAGCGCGTGCGCACGCCCACCGTCCTTCAGATGGAAGCGGTCGAGTGCGGCGCGGCTTCACTGGCGATGGTGCTGGGTTATTATGGCCGTCACGTCTCGCTGGAAGAATTGCGTCTGGCCTGCGGCATCTCGCGCGATGGCAGCAAAGCGGGCAACCTGGTCAAAGCCGCGCGCCAGTATGGGCTAACGGCCAAGGGTTTTAAGAAAGAACCGCAATCGCTGACCGCGCTCCACTTACCGTTGATTGTCTTCTGGGAGTTCAATCACTTCGTTGTCGTCGAAGGCTTTGGCCCTAACCGCGTCTATTTGAACGATCCCGCCAGCGGGCCGCGCACCGTCACCACTGCGGAATTCGACCGATCGTTTACGGGCGTCGTGCTGACCTTTGAACCCGGCCCCGATTTTGTCCGCGCCGGGGAAAGACCCAGCCTGTTCAGTTCACTCAAGCGCCGCCTGGTCGGTTCGGAAGTCGGGCTGGCCTATGTGGTGTTGGTAGGTCTGGCCTTGGTCGTGCCGGGACTGGTTATTCCCACCTTCAGCCAGGTCTTTGTCGACAGTTATTTAGTGGGCGGACTTGACAGCTGGATCGTGCCGCTGTTGGCGGGCATGGCGCTGACGGCCGTCTTGCGCGCGGCGTTGACGTGGTTGCAGCAATACTATCTTTTACGTTTGGAAACCAAGTTCGCGCTGGACACCTCCAGCCAGTTCTTGTGGCATATTTTGCGGCTGCCCATCGAATTTTTTAGCCAGCGATATGGCGGCGAAATCGGCACGCGGGTCTACCTCAACGATCGCGTGGCGCAGTTGCTCTCCGGCCAGCTGGCCACGACGGTCATCAACGTCATCCTCGCGGTATTCTACGCCAGTCTGATGTTCCAATACGATGTGCTTTTGCCGCTGGTCGGCATCGCAATTGCGGCCTTGAATTTGGCCGGTTTGAGCGTGGTGGCGCGGCGGCGTGCGGAGGTCAATCAGGCTTTGTTGCAGCGGCGCGGCAAGTTGCTGGGCACTACCATGAGCGGCCTGCAACTCATCGAAACGCTCAAGGCCAGCGGCAGCGAGTCGGATTTCTTTGCGCGCTGGGCGGGCCTGCAAGCCAATGTCGTCAACGCCGAACAGCAATTGGGGTTGACCTCGCAAGTGCTGGCTGTCTTGCCGTCATTTTTAGGCGCGCTCAATACGCTGGTCATTTTGACCTTGGGCGGCCTGCGCGTCATGGACGGTTATTTGAGCATGGGGCAGTTGGTCGCCTTTCAAAGCCTGATGGCCAGCTTCATGCTGCCGATTAATCAACTGGTCGAATTGGGCGGCACGTTGCAAGAAATTCAAGGCGATCTGCGCCGCCTGGATGATGTCCTGCAATATCCGCGCGATCCTCAAACCGATCAAGCCCCCCAGCCCGATCGGCCCGGCGACAAATTATCGGGCCGGTTGGAGCTCCGCAATATCACGTTCGGCTACAGTCGCTTGGAGCCGCCACTCATTCAAGACTTCAGTTTGACGCTACAGCCCGGCGCGCGCGTCGCATTGGTCGGCAGCAGCGGCAGCGGCAAATCCACCGTAGCGAAGTTGGTGGCGGGCTTATACGAACCGTGGGCGGGCGAGATTCTGTTCGACGGTCAGCCGCGCACACGCATTCCGCGCAGCGTGTTGAATAACTCACTCGCGATGGTGGATCAGGACATCTTTCTATTTGAAGGCACTGTGCGCGAGAACCTGACTCTGTGGGACGCGACCTTGCCCGAAGCCGTTTTGACGCAAGCCGCGCGCGATGCCGCCATTCACGATGAAATCTCGGCGCGTGTGGCCGGTTACGATTACATGGTGCAGGAAGGCGGCCGCAACTACAGCGGCGGCCAACGTCAACGCCTGGAGATCGCTCGGGCGTTAGCGAACCGTCCGGCGATCCTCGTATTGGATGAAGCCACCAGCGCGCTGGACGCGCACACGGAAAAACTGGTGGACGATAGTCTGCGGCGGCGCGGCTGCACCTGCCTGATCGTGGCGCATCGCCTAAGCACGATCCGCGACTGTGATGAGATCATCGTGCTGGAGCGCGGCCGCGTCGTTCAACGCGGCAAGCACACCGACCTGGTGCGCGCCGAAGGCAGCGCGTATGCGCGCCTGATCGAACTGGACGCCCCGGCGAAGAAGTCGCTGGTGGCCGATCTGTTGAGCAAACTGTAAGTCTTTGTCGGAAACGTCGATCATGTTGGGTAACCAAACCACAACTGCGGATCAAGTCTCTGCCTCAGAAATCTTTCTGATGCGGCTGCGTTATAAAGAGGGGCGGCTCATTCGGGCCGACAGCAGTTCGCCCATCCTGTTGACCGATCCTGAGACGGCCTGGGTGGTCTACACCGGCCGTGTGGATGTGTTTCTGGTCCCGATCGAGCAGGGCCGCGTGGTGGGTACCCGCCAGCATTTGCTGCGCGCCCAGGTGGGCCAAGTGGTGCTGGGCGCCAAACCGATCGCGCCAACGGATACGGATGTTTCCGTACAAACCACGGCGCTGATGGCGGTGGGCGATCCCGACACGCAACTGTTGCGGGTCAAACGCGCCGCGCTGGCCCAGTTCATCGAAGCGCCGATGTTTGCCGAGCAGGCCGTCGCCATGTTGGAGGGTTGGGTGGCCGGACTGTCCGCCAGTCTGGTGCGGCAAGCACCGCCATCTGGTATCACCGTCCTCGTTCCCGGCGATGAAATCAAACTGAATCAAGGCCAGATCGCGCATCCCAATCACGGCGTGGTCTGGGTCAAGCACACGTCGGGCGGCTCGCACTTTATGGGCAACGCCAACTTGCCCGTTGCAAGTGACAGTTATTTACCCTTGTCTAATCGTACCTGGCTGGAAGCCTCGACCGCCAGCCAGGTGAGTGTTGTCAACACGCCGACCTGGCTGCGTCAAGATCCAACCTGGTCGGCGTTGGATGCTTTCAATCAGTTGGCGTTGACGGGCGTGCAACGCTCGATGGCGGACGCCCAACAGGCCGAGCGCGATCATTGGCAGCGCCGCGCAACTGCCGATCGGCAGCAGGTGGCACAAGCGTTGACGCGGCTGGCTTCGATTCTGTTGCCGCAGGCGGCAGCGCCTTTCGGCGACGTCGGCGATAGCACCGATGCTTTGCTGGCCGCATGTCGGCTGGTCGGGCAAGCCAGTGGCATCACCATTCAGCCGCCCCCGGCTTCAAGTGGACGCGTTGGGCAAGACCCGTTGCGCGAGATCGCCCGCGCGTCACGCATTCGCCTCCGGCCGGTGACCTTGCACGGTCACTGGTGGCGCGAGGACAGCGGTCCGCTGCTGGCCTATGTGTCGCCAACATCGAATACGGCCGCGCGGCCAGTGGCCTTGTTGCCGCGAAGTGGCCGCCGTTCGCCAACCGCCCCGATTTATGATCTGCTCGATCCGAAAACGCAAACTCGCGTCGTGGTGACGGCGGATGTGGCGGCGCTGCTGACGCCGCTGGCCTACGTGCTATACGCGCCACTGCCCGATCGGGCGTTGACGGGCCTGGATTTGCTGCGCCACGGCTTGCGCGGCAATCGACGCGATGTGTGGACGATGGTGCTGGCCGGGCTGGCGCTGGGCAGCCTGATGCTGATCACACCGTTGATGGTGGGTGTGTTGTTTGATTCGATCATCCCCGGCTTTCAACGCGATCAACTGATTCAGATTGGTCTGGCGCTGCTGGTCAGTGCGTTGGCTGCGGCCATGTTCCAGTTGACGCGCAATGTGGCCGTGCTGCGTTTGGAGAGCAAGTTGGATGCGTCGGTGCAGGCCGCCATCGTCGATCGGTTGCTGCGCTTGCCCGCGCCCTTCTTTCGCCGTTATACGTCGGGCGATCTGGCCGAGCGGGTGTTGGGCATCAACTATATTCGCTATATCCTGTCGGGCACGGTGGTTTCAGCGTTGCTGCTGGGGCTCTTTTCGATTTTGAATGTGGTGTTGCTGTTTGCGTACGCGCCCGATCTGGCCTGGCGCGCGATCGGGTTGGTGCTGATCGCGGTGCTGGTGACGGGGCTGTTGGGCTGGCGGCAAGTGCGCTATCAGCGGTTGTTGACGGAGGCGCAGCGGCACATTTCGGGTCTGGTGTTGCAGATCTTTAGCGGCATTGCCAAACTGCGCATGGCCGGGGTGGAAGATCGCGCCTTTGCACGGTGGGCCAAAGCGTTTAGCCGTCAGCGTGAGATGGCCTATAAGTCACGCGCCGTCAGCAATGGCCTGGCCGCTTTTAACGCAGCGTATCCCGTGTTGACGAGCCTGGCCTTGTTCGCCATGATCGGCTTGATGGGCGAGCAACAGCGCAACATGTCGACGGGTGCATTTCTGGCGTTTTATGCGGCCTTTACCCAGTTTTTACTGGCCAGTCTGTCGGTTAGTTCAACGCTGACTTCGCTCTTGAGCATTGCGCCACTCTATGCGGGCATTAAGCCGCTGTTGCAGACCGCGCCCGAAGTGAGTCCGGTGCAGGCCGATCCCGGCACGCTGACGGGCGAGATCGAACTGAGCCACGTGGCCTTTCGCTATCGCGAGGATGAGCCGCTGGTGTTGAAGGATGTCTCGCTGCGCATTCGACCAGGTGAATTTGTCGCCATCGTCGGGGCGTCTGGCTGCGGCAAGTCTACGCTGTTGCGGCTGCTGCTGAAATTCGAGTCGCCCGCGTCCGGTTCAATTTATTACGACGGCCAGGATTTGGAGCGGTTGGATGTGGAGGCGGTGCGTCGTCAGGCGGGTGTGGTGTTGCAGAACGGCCAGTTGATGTCGGGCAGTTTGTTGACCAACATCATCGGCTCGTCGTTGCTCACCCTGGAGGATGCCTGGGAGGCGATTCGGCAGGTGGGGCTAGGCCCGGATGTTGAGCAGATGCCGATGAATATCCACACCGTGATCAGCGAGGGCGGCAATAACCTATCGGGCGGGCAACGGCAGCGGGTGTTGATCGCGCGGGCCATCGTCCACAAGCCGCGGCTCATCTTCCTGGATGAAGCCACCAGCGCGCTGGACAATCCCAGTCAGGCGCTGGTCAGCGCGAGTCTGGAACGGCTCAGCGCCACGCGCGTGGTGATCGCGCACCGGCTCAGCACCATCGTCAACGCCGATTGCATTTACGTCATGGACGAAGGCCGGATCGTGCAGAGCGGGACGTACGATCAGTTGATGAAACAACGCGGGTTGTTCGTCGATTTAGCCAAGCGGCAACTGGCCTGATGAATTGATCAGGCCGATGAAGCCGGGCCGTCGTTCGACGTTAATTTTGAGACGTAGGCGATGACCTGGCTGCGATGTTCCAGATGCAATCTGCTCATGATTTCAGCCATGTGATAGCGCACGGTGCGCTCGCTTAGCGATAAGCGCGTGCCGATTTCTTTGTAGGTCAGTCCGGTGGCGACCAGCCGCAGCACTTCCGTCTGACGCGCCGTCAAGTTGGCGGGCGGGTTTCCCGGCACGATGGGTTCACTGGGCTGATCGGCCAGGCGGGCGAATTCGCGCAAGAGCAGGGCGGCCAAACCCGGCGAAAACGGCGGAATGCCCTGTTCCAGCCCACGTAGCGCTTCAATGAAGGTGGCGCCGCTCATGCTCTTAAGCAGATAGCCGCTGGCGCCGCTCTTGATCGCTTCAAACAGATCGCTGTCTTCAGCCGAAGTGGTGAGTATGACGATTTGAATGTCAGGTTGCTGCGCTTTGATCCGGCGCGTGGCTTCCAGCCCGTCACAGCGCGGCATGCGAATGTCCATCAGGATCAGATCGGGCTTCAACGTCTGGGCCAGCGATATCGCTTCCAGACCATCGCCGGCGATGCCGACCACGTCAAGGCCGTGGGCCATAAGCAGATTGTTGACGCCTTCAACCAGCAAACGATGATCATCGGCCAGCAGGATTCGCATCGTCATCTCTCCAGGTGTGGAACTTCTACCACGACGCGCGTGCCTGCGCCGGGCGTCGATTGAACGTGCAAGCGGCCGCCCAGCTGCTCGGCGCGTTCGCGCATGAATTGTAAGCCAAAATGCTGGCCGCTGACCGTTGTCACCGGGGGGAGATCAAAACCGGCGCCGTCATCTTGAACGGTCAACCGCACACCTTGCGGCGCGGTGTTGAAAGTTACTTGCACACAGCGCGCCTGGCCGTGCTTGCGGCTGTTGGACAGGGCTTCCTGCAAAATGCGAAGGACCTGCACCTGAACATCGGGCGGAAAAGCCGGTGCATCTACGGCCTCGTTCACGATCAGCTCGGTCTGGATGCCATAGTTGTTGGTAAAGCCATCCAGATAATGCTGCACGGTGGCGATAAAGGGGAGTTGGCTGATCGGGGTTGAGCGCAGATTCAGGATGTATTCGCGCACATCGGCGTGTGTGTCGCGAATGATCCCGGCCAGCCGCTCCAGTTGCTCGATGGCGGTGGCCGTCTGCCCGGTGCGGATCAATTGACTGGCCGAGTCTAGTTGGAAGCTGGCATAGCCCAGCACCTGACCCAGGCTGTCGTGCAATTCACGCGCTAACCGTTCACCTTCGGCCAAAGTTGCAAACGCGCGTTGTTGTTCGATCAGTTGGGCCTGCGCGTGCTTTTGTTCGGTCACATCGTGAAACAAGAGCAGCTGACCTAACACTAGATCACGGCGATATTTGAGCGGGGATAGGATCAGTTCGTAGTGGCGCAGGTCCGCACCCGCACCCAGCGTGAGGTGGGCTTGCGACCGCCCGTCGGGCACCGATCGATCATCGGCCCCGACAAAGCCCGGCAGGATGTCCGTGATCATGTGCCGTTGCAACTGCGCCGCGGGCTGTCCCAATATTTTTTCGGCGGCCGGGTTCAGATCGACAATCCGGTGCGTGGTATCCAACACGACCATGCCTGCTTGCATCTGATCGATCACGGTCTTATGCGCCATCAAGATCGGATCGAACATGCGAAACCGGAACAGGGCCAGCGCGTACAACGCCAGGCCGCCGTTCAGCGCCAGCGCAGTGAAGTCCCAGGCGGTGGTCAGGTCCGTCTCGGCGGTGTCGAGCAAGAAGGCGATGTGCGTGCTGAGCATGACGCAGAAGATCAGGGCCACCGGCCAGCGGTGCGGCGGCGAGCGGAAGAACAACCGGCCCAACACGAGGCTGGTGGCCAGAAACAGCGCGTAGCCCAGACCGGCCAGCAGCCACGACCCTGCGCCGTGGATCGGCTGAATCAGATCGGCGGTGGTGAAGCCCAGCCAGATCAGGTGATGCCAGTCGTTAGTCAACACCATGACGAACTGCACGACGATGGGGACCGCCAGCAGGATCAACGTGCGGCGTGTCAGCCAGCGATCCAGCCCGGCAAATTCCAGCGCAAAGCACAACCGGATTACGGCGCTGGGCATCAAGCATACGGCATAAATCACCTTATACCAGAAGACTTTGGTTGCGAAATCGGTCGCTAGAAATAACACGCCGTTGCTCACCGTCCACACGACGGCCAGCAACATCAAAACGGCAAAGGGCCGCGCGCCGGGTACACCGCGCCGCTGCCAGGCGTACAGGCTGAGCACGCCGAAGAATAGACCAAAAGCCAGGATTAGCGACATGTAGGAGGTGTATATTTGATGTATATCCATACCCGATATACCGTTGGGACCAGTCCTAAAGAATCGACGTAGCGCAAATTGATCGTCAAAACTGTCTTGCGTGGCGGCTGATTCTTCGCCACGCAAGACAATCGCCGGAGAACGACCATGCTCGACTCTATCCCACTGAACAATTCGCCGCCTGTATGCGCTAATTGAACAAACCGGCGACAATGTGCAGTTCGAGTCGTCACTATTTGACGCGCCGAACGGTATAGTAATAAGTATCTACATCGATATAAGTCCGCATCAATCGAACTGCATTATTTCGCCGATAATAACTTTATTTTTGTATTGTTAATGGTGGTTAATCATCGTGCTGGGCGGATGTTCGCGAGCTGGTTGAAGGTTGCAGAAGCGTTTTGAATTTTTTGCAGAGGACTTATTGCCACACTCCACCCGATCGGGCTGGGTCTGCCGATCAACGGCCGGTTGCGTGTCGGCCAACAGGCAAGCGTTCAATACAGGCGCATTTCCTCAAACGTTTCCACTTCAGCCAACTGCTGGTTAGCAGCCAGCCGCCGCTTCGCTCCCGCGCATGACCGTTGCACGTGCACATCGACGACCGGCCTGAAGAAACAGTTCTTCAGCGCCACGCCCGGTGCACCTGCGTGAGCTGTAGGCAGTATACCAGCTGTCAGTCTGAATCTATCAGGAGATTACCATGTCAAAAATTATCTCGGTCCATTCCTTTCGCGGCGGTACCGGCAAATCCAATACCACGGCCAATCTGGCGACGCTGATGGCCCAGACGGGCTTGCGGGTCGGCGTGGTCGACACCGATATTAGTTCGCCGGGCATCCATGTGTTGTTTGGCGTCAACGCCGATGCGATGGGCTTTACGCTGAATGATTATCTGTGGGGCAAGTGCAGCATCGATCAGGCCGCCCACGATGTGACGGCCGAAATGGGCCAGCCGATCAAGGGCAAGGTGTACTTGATCCCGTCGAGCATGAAGCCCGGCGAGATTTCGCGCGTGTTGAAAGAAGGCTACGATGTGGGCCTGCTGAACGACGGCTTCAGCAAAGTGATCGATGATCTGAATCTGGACGTGTTGATGATCGACACGCACCCCGGCTTGAACGAAGAGACGCTGCTGTCGATTGCCATCTCCGATGCGCTGGTGATCATCATGCGGCCCGATTCGCAAGACTATCAGGGCACTAGCGTCACCGTCGACATCGCCCGCAAGTTGGGCGTGCCGCGCTTGCTGCTGCTCATCAACAAAGTGCCCGCCGTGTATGACACGGCCGCGACCAAGGCGCAGGCTGAAAAGATTTATGCGTGTGAAGTGGGCGCGGTGCTGCCGCACTCCGACGACATGATGGCCCTGGCCAGTTCCGGGTTGTTTGTTTTGCGCTTCCCGGATCATCAGGTCACGGGGCTGTATAAGCAAGTGGCCGCGCGCCTTATGGCGTCGTAAAGGCTTAACGACCTGATGATACGCGCCCGACTCTCAAAACTATTGAATGTCGCACCCGGCGAGTGGAAGCTGGTCTTAGCCCTGTTTGTGTTGTTCGTCATCGATACCCTGGTCCTGGAATTGTCGGATGTCGTCGCGATGGCCGGGTTTATCAGTCAAGTAGGGGCCTCGGGCATCCTGTGGCTGTGGGTGATCGATATGTTGATCACCCTGGCCGTCACCGGCGGCTTTGCCGCGGTGATCGATCGGATGTCACGGGTCAAACTGATGACCTGGCTGTTGGGCGGCTTGACGATTCTCTATGTGGTTTTGCAGGTGCTCTTCAATGCCGGTGCGCCCGGCTGGCTGACCTACCCCGCACTCTACATTCTGGCCGATGTGCAGCTGTCGGTCTTTCCGCTGATTTTCTGGACTTTGGCCAACGATGTCTATTCAATGTCCGACGGCAAGCGGCTGTTTCCCATCATCGGGGCGGGCAGCGCCCTGGGGAGCATCCTGGGGAACGGGCTGGCGGCCGGTGCGGCTGTGGTGATCGAGCAATCGGGCGGCAGCGAACTCAATCTGTTGATCGTCGCGGCGGCCTTGCTGGCGAGCGGTATTCCGGTGTTGTTGTTTGCGTTTCACCGTCAGACGATCCGGGCGCGTCAGGCGCGCGATCCGCAGGCCAGTATGCGTGAAACTATGCGGGTCGGCCTAGACTTCTTCAAGAACGTGCCGTTCTTCAAGTATCTGGCTGTGGTCATGCTGTTGGCGGGTCTGGCCCTGACCATTGTGGAATACAACTTCCTGCTTGTCACGGAACAATCGCTGACCACCGACTTGCAGTTTCAGGCGTTTTACGGGACATACAAGCTGGTTCTGATTCTTAGCGTGTTCCTGGGGCAGGGCGTGTTGACGGGCCGGCTGTTGAAGAAGGTGCCGGTCAAGAATGCGTTTACGGTCTTGCCGGTGACGCTGGTGATTGTGGGCGGCGGCATGCTGTTTGTGCCGGGCCTGCTGGGCGCCGCCGTCGGCCGGTTTCTGGTGCGGCTGATTCAGCGCGGATGGGACGACCTGGCGCGCAAATCGGTGCAGGGCATGATCCCGGATGAGCGGCGCGGCCGGGTCAGCATCATGATGGACAGTTACTTCTATACCATCGCCACGCTGATCGGGTGTCTGACGCTGGGCGGCTTGCAACTGGCCGCCGGGTGGGGGTGGTTGGCGGCCGAGGGGGCCGTGACCGTCTACCTGCTGATCGCGGCGGTGGCGGCCATCGGCGCATTGGCCGCCAGTTTACGGATGCGCTCGTTGTACGAATCGAGCCTGCTGAATTGGCGGCTGGCGCGCGCGCGGCGTAAAAGCGTGCTGGACGGGTTGGAGTTTTAGCCGTCACAGGCTACCCGGCGAGGTAACGCGGAAGAAGGCCAGTTCCAAGGAGTGCCTGATCTATGTGGCGCGATCTTGTCCAGGCAGAGGATTGGCAGACGGTGCCGATCCGCAGTTGTGACGGCGAGGTGGGTCCCGATGGTGTCGTCATCCATGAGGTCATCGGTGCAGATTCACCGTATCTGCCCGCCGCGATGGAGTTGCTCAGGATTATTTTTCCTGATTATGAACGCTATGCGGCTGATCTGCGGTTGTGCGCTTTGCAGCGGTCGCCCGCGCACCCCGCGACGCTGGATCACTTGTGGGTGATCGAGAAAGCGGGTGTGCCGATCGGGGTGCGGTTGTTTCACTACATCTATCCGCGCAACGTCGGCTATGGCGCGTTCATCGGCTTGTTGGCAGACTATCGATGTCAAGGCGTCAGCAGTTGGCTGGTCAATCGGACTCTGGCGCAGTTGTGCGCCGATGCGCAGAGTTTTGGCCGCCCCGAACCGCCAGGCTATGTGATCGAAGTTGAGCCGATCCACGCGGCTAAAGATAATGCCGATCGGGTTGACTGCGAACGGCGGCTGGCGTTTCATCTTAAAAACAATGCTTACCTGTTGGATGTGGATTACATCGAGCCGCCGACGATTGAAGGACTGGATGTCATCCACGAAGACGATCTGGCCGATGTTGAGACCGGCCCGATGCATCTGGCCTTCTATCCGGTTCGGCCCGACACCCGGCTGACCGTGCCAGAATTGATTAACGTGATTGAAGCCTTGTACATCGATAGTTACCGGTTGGAACCTGATAGTGGGTATGTGCGTCGGGCCATCGATTCGGTAATGGCCCACGCTCGGATTGGATGTTAAGGAGAGATCAATGACACCCGTTGCACCGCCTGCTCCCCGTGTTTTGTTCTTTAGTCTGCGGCTTAAGTTGCTGCTAATTTTTTCGCTGTTGTTTTTCATTGCCTTTGCCGGTGTGTTTCTGTGGTTTTACAACTTTGCCACTTCACTGGCGATGCATAACCTGGAACGCGACCTGATCGCGACGGCGTTGACGGCCGCCTCGGGCATCGATGGCGATGCCTTCATCAATCTGTATCAGAACGGTCAGATGGATGATGCCACGTATTCGGCGATTTCCGAGTCGCTGCGCGAAGTGAAGCGCGCCAATCCCAAAGCCGCCGGCATTTACACCTATCTGCAATTGCCCGGCGAAGCCGATCAAGTGCATTTTGTGGTCAGTGCTGCCTTAGCGCCCGGCGTGGAGCCTAGCGCGCGCGATGTCGCTTTGAGCGAGGCGCGGCCTAGCGGTTGCACCATCCTGCCGTCGGATCGCCCGACGATGGGCCAGTCGTACAGCGGCGGCGGCCTGACGCCCAAGATGCTGAATGGCATGCGACAGGCCGGTGTAGAAAGCGAAGTCCAACCCGATGAGTGGGGCGCGTGGTTGTCCGGTTATGCGCCGATCCACAATGCGGCCGGTGAGCCGGTGGCCGCAGTCGGCGTGGATATGTGCGCGGCCGATGTGACGCAGTTGCAACAGAGCATCTTGCAGACGATTCTGCCCGCGCTGGTGTTGACATTGATCGTGTTAGCGGTGGCGGTGCTGGCCCTGGCGGCGCGCGTCACCAGCCCGATCGTCGCACTCACCCGTGCGGCCCAGCGTATCGGTCATGGCGATTACGATCAAGATTTGTCGGCCTTCCGATCGGGCCGATTGCGCGACGAAGTGGCCACGTTGACGGAAGTCTTTGAATTGATGGTCAGCAAAGTCTATCAACGCGAGCAAACACTGCGCCGCCAGGTGGAAGAGTTGAAGATCGAAATCGACGAGGCCAAGCGCCAGAAGCAAGTCAGCGAGATTGTCGACAGCGACTTCTTCTTGAACGTGCAAGAGCGCGCTCAGGCCATGCGTCTGCGCCGACAGCAAGCCAGTTCGGCGTCGGTCGCGCCGACGGAACCGCCGGCGTAACGCCGCGGGTTGCGAACAGATCGATCGGGAGCAAATGATGCCAAAAATCATCACCGTTCACTCGTTCCGGCGCGGCACCGGCAAGTCCATCATCTCGGCCAATCTGGCGGCCATGCTGGCGATGGCGGGGCAGCGCGTGGGTGTGTTGGATGCGGACGTTTTGTCGCCCAGCCTGCACTGGCTCTTGGGTCTGGGCCAAACCAAGATCGATGGTACACTGACCGATTTCTTACTGGATCAGCGCAGCATCGAGCAGACGGCGCACGATGTGACTTCGCGGCTAAGTGCCGGGGCCAAAGGCCGCCTCTTCTTGATACCGGCCAGTGACGATGCGTTGCGAATCGCCCAACTGCTGCGCGATCGGTATGAGTCCGATCGGTTGGGCGAGGGCTGTCAGCATTTGATTGATCAATTGGCGTTGGACGTGTTGGTGGTGGATACGCACGCTGGTTTGAATCAAGACTCGCTGGCGGCAATGGCGATGTCGGACGTGCTGCTGATCGTGTTGCGGCTGGATCAGCAGGATTATCAGGGCACGGCAGTCACGATCGATGTGGCGCGCCGTCTGGGGATTCCGGCGTTGTCGTTGATCGTCAATCAAGCCCCCGAGAGTTTTCAGCCGCCGACGATCATCGCGCAACTGGAGCAAACCTATCACTGTCCCGTGGCCGGGCTGCTGCCGCTGTCCCAAGACTTGATGGTCCAGTCCGAGTCCAGCCTGTTCGTGCTCAATCATGCCCGGCATCCGATCACGACGGCGCTGGCCCATATCGCGGCGCAGTTCGGGGCCTAGGCGGAGCCGCACTCAATGATCATCCCGGCGATGGTGGCGGTTGTTCTGCCCATAGTTTTTCTCTATCTGGTGCGCTGGCTGGACCTGTATGCCTCTGGCAGCTTCAAAGGTGTGTTGTTGTGTTTTGGTTGGGGCTTGGTGGCCTTCTTCCTGTCGCTGCAAACCAACACGCTGATGGTCTCGCTGGTTAAAGACTATACGCTGGTCGTGACCCTCATCGGGCCGATCGTCGAAGAACTCTTCAAATCGCTGCTGCTGATCTACTTCGTGCGCCGCTCGGACTTTACGTATTTTGTAGATGGCGCAATTTACGGCTTTGCCATCGGCATCGGCTTTGCCGTGATTGAGAATCTCTTTTACCTCAGCGCGGGCGCAGCCGATCAAGGTCTGCTGGTGGCGTTGAGCCGCGTGTTCTCGACCTCGCTGATGCACGGCAGCGCGTGCGCTTTGGTGGGCATTGCGCTGGGACGCCTGCGCTTCGGACGCGGCCTGCATCGCCGCCTGTCGATGCTGTTGGGGTGGGCCGCCGCCATGACGCTGCACAGTGTCTTCAATATGCTTGTCAGTCAACAGGCGGGTGTGCTGAGCCTGGTCATCCTGGTTGCCATCGGCGTCGGC
>JAGOBP010000373.1 GCA_017999195.1 Thermoflexales bacterium | reverse complement strand
GATTTGAGCGCCTCCCAGAACCGACGGGGAAAGCGGCGGCCCTGCGCCGGATGTTCATGGTAAGGCACGCCGGTGCCGGGCAATACGGTCACGGCTTGCGCCACGGGCACAGGCACGGCTGCGGCCGATTGCGGCGGTGTGGCCGTAGAGGTCGGTTGATTAGCGGGTGGTGTAGACATCGCATTCTCCTGGTAAACGATAAGTGCGTGCCCCAACTGGGACACGCACTTATCTTAGCATCGACTGAGGCAGAAAGCAATTTGAATCGCGTTGGAAATCGGTGTTTTACTTCCAGCGGGTCAAAATCACTTCGCGTTGGAAGAGTTTCACGGACAACGCTACGGTGCCGACGTTGATCACGAACAGGAACAGGCTGAAGATCAACATGGTGCCGACATTAAGGGTAATGAAGCCGATGATGCGCCCGAAGAGCAGCACCATGACCGGCATGATGAGCACGGCGCTCAACTGCTCGGCCGCGCGCGGATCGTTGACGCGCGATGAGACGGCGATGGCGGTTGTCACGGACAACACGCACAGCAGCGGCGCCGCCACAAACATGCCCACCAGCCACAGCGGGTCTGCAATGATGGCGTAGACGCGATCGCTGACCGCCATCAGCCGCGCGCCCACCAGGAAGATGCCAAACGACAGCCACGTCGCGGCGATGGCGGGGATGACGGACGCCAGCCCTTTGCCCAAGATGATCTCGGTGGTCGAAGTCGGCGTCGCCAACAGCGGCTCCAGCGAACGCGTGGCCTTCTCGCCGACGATGCTGTAGGCGGCAATCGTCACCGGGATCATCACCGGGATGATGAGGAACAACGCCATGAACGAGCCAACCATGTAGCCTTGCATACATTCGCTGTCGGTCAGGTTTTGAAGCGCGCAGGCGGCCGTTATGGCAGGCGGCGCATCGTTCATTTCTTTGGGATCGATCTGGCGCATCAGGAGCAATTGAGCCAGCAGGATGACGACAAACAACACCGGCATCAACCCAACGGTGAACAACACCATCTTGTTCTTGAAAACTTCCGCCCATTCTTTATCGATAATCGTTCGAATTCGCATGGTAACCTCTACTGGGTGTTAATCACCGACAGGTACACGTCTTCCAGCGAGTGCCGCACTTCGCTGACGAATTGCACCTCGGCCCCGGCTTCAACCAGCGCCTTGATGACGATGGGATTGGCCGTCTCGGGATCGTCGAGCGCGAGGATCAATCGGGTGTCTTCGATCGCCGCATTTTTTACAAAGGCAAACGCGCGCACCCGATCGACCAGCTCGGCCCTAACGGACTTCAATCGAAATTCAACCGTGCGCCCGAACACGGCGTTGCGCATGCGGCTGGGCGAATCGACGGTGAGCAACCGCTGCTTGAAGACGCCCACGCGGTCGCACAACCGATCGGCCTCGTCCAGATTGTGGGTGCACAGGAAGATCGTGCGCCCCTCGGTCTTCAGGTCCTCGATGAAGTCACGCACCAACTTGGCCGCCTCGGGGTCAAGGCCGGCGGTTGGCTCATCCAAAAAGAGCGTCTTCGGCTCATGCAGGATGGCGCGCGCGATGGCGAGTTTCTGCTTCATGCCTTTGGAGAACGACCCGGCCGGATCGTGGCGGCGTTCCCAGAGGCCCAGCAGGCGCAGATACTTCTCCACCTGGCCGGGCACGTCGCGCACGCCGTACAGCCGTGCATAGATGCTCAGGTTCTTCTCGGCGCTCAGCCGATCGTACATGCCGGGCTGTTCGGTGAGAAGGCCGATCGAGCCGCGGATGGCCGTGTCGTTGCGGCCAACTTGCAAATCGTTCACCCACGCCCGACCGGCCGTCGGCGCGATCAGGGCGCTCAACATGCGCACCGTCGTCGTCTTGCCCGCGCCGTTCGGCCCGAGAAAGCCAAAGACTTCGCCTTGCTGGATGTCGAGCGACAAATTGTCGACGGCCACAACTTTGCCGGTGCGCTTGTCGCCGTCGAATGTTTTGGAAAGTCCTTCTGTGCGAATCATGTGTGACCTCGTTTAGCGTTGCTTCAGCCAGGCAGCGATGTCGTCGATGACGGTCTGGTCTACGCTGCCTGCGGTCTGATATTCCTGCGGCGTGCTTTCTTTATCGCCGGTAATGAACAGGTGATTCAAGTTCGGATACGTCTTTAACTGCACATCGCTGCGCGTGGACAGGGCTTGCTGCCAGTTGACAAAGTCTGCCTCGCGCACTTGATAGTCGCGCATGCCCTGCAAGATTAGCATCGGCTTCGAGACCGACTTCGCCAGTTCGGCCGGTCGGTAGTTTTGCAGGTCCAGCCAATAGGCCGGGGGCGCACCCAGAATGGCGGGCTTGGCTTCGTCGCCGGGCTTCAGCGCCTTCACCAGCGCGATCTGTTCCTTGAGTTGATCGATCGGCGCTTGATGGGTGGTTGATTCCGACAGCGACATGATGTATTCGGTTTGCTCCAGAATCAAGTCTTCCAGTGGCCGGGTCGCGCCCGCCAGGATGATCAGGCCAGCGATGTCCGGTCCCGCCAGCGCGATGCGGGGGGCCAGATAGCCGCCCAGGCTGTGGCCCAACACAAAGACGCGCTTGGGATCGATGCCGGGTTGTTGGCGCAGCAGCGCCACTGCCGTCACGGCGTCATCGATCACTTCTTCCTTGACGGTGAGGGTGGTCAGAGCGGCCATTTGCTGGCCGTAAACTTTACTGCGCTTATCGTATCTTAGAACGGCCACGCCCTGAGAAGCCAGGCCCCAGGCTAGGTCCTTGAACGGTTTGTTCGGGCCGATCGTCTCGTCGCGATCGTTGGGGCCGGAGCCGTGGACGAGTACGACCGCGGGGAACGGTCCGTCGCCCTTGGGCAACGTCAACGTCCCCGGCAACTGCCAGTCGCCTGTGCCGAGGGTTACTTCCCGTTCATTGAACTTTGAAGTATCCACATAGGCTGGGACGTTATAGGCCATGGGCTTGCCGGTGTCGGCGGTAAAGAACAAGCCGCCGATTTGGCCGGTGGCGGCATCCACGCTGATGCGCAGGCCCAGCCCGCCCTTCTCGAAGCGCGCCATGACGATGACGACATCATACTTGTCGACATGCGTCGCGAACTGCGTATTGGCGCGATTTTGAAAAGCACCATACTGAGCTAAGACACCCGTCCACGCTTGCTTGAGTTTGTCTTCGGGCAAGGCCGCTTGCATGGCCGCATCAAAGTTGGTCAGGATAGCGGCATAATCCTCTTGAACCAACTGGTCCAGCAGTTTCTCGGCCGCCGCAATCGAGGCCGGGGCGGAGGCGGGCGTGGGCACCGGCGTCGGGATGTCCGGCGTGGCTGCTGGCGGGTTCGGCGTCGTCGGTGCGGCGCAGGCCGTGATCATCAATAACCCAATCAACCCGATAACTACACTGTGTTTCGTCAACATGCTATTCACCTTTTTTAGATTTGCGTTGCCAGTCTTTAAGCGTCTTGTCAAATGACGCGGCAATTTCTTCCGATGTATACCCCAGGCTTAACGCTTCCAACACAGCCCGATCGATCTGCGCTTGCAGCGCGTCACGCCGGTGCTGGCGCAAATGCGGATGATCGGCCGGGCGCGCGATGTAGGTGCCGCGCCCTTGCTGCGCTGAAATGACGCCCGCTTGATCGAGCAAGTCATACGCTCGCGCCACGGTATTCGCATGCACGTGCAGTTCTGCGGCCAGGGCGCGCACGGTGGGCAGCTGATCGCCCGGCTGCAATTGGCCGACGGCGACTTGATGCTTAACTTGCTGGACCAGTTGGGCGTAGATGGGCGTGCGGCTGCGCGGGTCGAGTTTGAGGTGCATACAATTGTCCTAATTCATATGTGACAATTGTAGGACTGTTTTGAGGACTGTCAATCGGCCAAAAGATGGAGACGAGCCCGGCCGATGGAGGGAGGAAAAACACACGGGACTCGATCAGCGATCGAGTCCCGTGTCCAGCGTATTGATTGTTGTCTGTTAGCCGATGTGGGCGAGGTACGCTTCCACCATCAGCACATTGGCCCCGGCCTTCTTGATTACATCCAGGTTGGTGCTGGCCGTGGCAATTTCTTCCACTTGCTCGTTGACGAACCACTGCAGGAAGTTCTGCGCGGCATAGTTCTTCTCGGCGATGGCTTGCGTCATCAGGTCGTTGATCTGGGCGGTGGTGCGCTCTTCGGCGTCCAGCGCCAACTGCGCGGCGGCCACGGCTGAGTCGAAGTCGTTCTGCGCGGCGGGGATGGCGGGAATCTCGACCTTGCCGCCGGCGTCCAGCACGAATTTCACAAACTTCATGGCATGTTCGCGCTCTTCTTCGGCCTGCTTGTAGAACATCTTGGCCAGGCCCTTCAGGCTCTCGCCGTCGAACCACGCAGCGACGGAGACGTATTGATTGGAGTTGGCGAGTTCGTGGCCGATTTGGGCGTTGAAAGCGGCATTGATGGTGCTGCTGATGATCATGATGGATTCTCCTAGAGTGATGTGAGTTAAGGCGCGCCTGTAGCGCGCAAAATTGACAAAGGTGCGTTGCTTCACCAAAGATTATAACCCGTCAGGGGTAAAAGGTAAACGACTTCAAGGGCCGTGCGGCATCTTCAGTGAATTAGATGCCGCGCGCAGCCAAAGGTGACGGCGTGCAACCTCGCGGCGAAATGGGCTATAATTGCGCCGAACCAGTTTATCCTTGTCGAGGTGCTCTCATGTTGAAGATCAAGAACGCTAAGAAGACGGTCCTGCCCAATACGCGCTATCCCAACGATGTGCGCATGGCCTTGGAGATGGATCAGGGTTATCC
>JAGOBP010000372.1 GCA_017999195.1 Thermoflexales bacterium | reverse complement strand
CAGATACCGGCCGTCTTCCACGGCGCTCAGGGTCATCAAGATCGGGGCGTGCTGGAAGGCCTTGGAGAATTTCTCTTCGCTTTCGCGCAGCGTGTTTTCGGCGCGTTGGCGTTCGGCTAATTCGGTTTGAAGCTGGGCAAACAGGTGGGCATTGGTCAGCGCGGTCGCGACATGCATGGCCAGCGATTCAAGGAACTGCAGGTCGCGCGGCACATAGGCCGCCAGCGTTGAACTTAGCACTTGAATCACACCAACGACCTGGCCGGCTAGTTTGAGCGGGACGATGAGGGCCGAGCGGGTGGGGTCATCTTCTTCGGTGGTGTCTGGCCGCAACCGGCCGTCTTCGTCCACGTAGTGGGTGTTGTCGGTGGTCTGCAAATAGGCCGCGAAGTCGTTTACTAAGAGCGGCTCACCACTGCGAATGACCCGGCTTTGCGTGCCGCGGCCTTCGGCTTCCAGCGGAATGGGCGGAAGTGTCAGGGCGTCAAATTCACCGCGCGGGCCGGAGCCATAGTCGCAGTAGATCAACTGCTCGGCGGCGTTGAATCTGGAGACAAAGACAAAATCGCACGACATGGCGCGCTGGATAATGTGATGCAGCGTGGTGTAGATGGTCCTTAGATTCAGCGTGGTGCTGAGTTCGCGTCCGGCCTGGGCCAGCAATTCCAGGTTGTGCTCGGCTTGCTTGCGTTCGGTCACGTCTTGCAATGCGCCGTAGATGCGTCTGACCCGCTGGTGAAGCGGATCCCACTCCGGCTGAGCATGATCGATGACCCAATGCACTTCGCCGTTGGCGCTGAGAATCCGGTACTCCACGCTGGCCGATCGGTTGGCGAGCAGTTCGTCGATCTGCGCTTGCACGATGGGCCAATCAGCGGGATGCGTAATTTGTCGCCAAAAATCGGGGCGCTGCATCGTGGCCGAATCGTAGCCGGAGATGCGGCTGGTAACGGGGGTGACCCATTCGGGCTGGCGCGTGCCGTCGGGCAGCACCTGCACGATATAGGCAAAGTCGGAGATGGTTTCAAAGACGGCGCGATAGCGTTCTTCGCTCTCGCGCAGGGCCAGTTCGGCCAGTTTGCGCGCGGTCACGTCGGTGTGCGTTACCAGCAGGTGACGCAGGCCGTGCTCAAACATGGGCAGCACTTGCAGCACATACCAGCGCGGTTGGGTTGGCGCATGACAGGGGTACTCCATCTCGAAACTTGGGCGTTCACCATTCAGCACCGCCATGAGGCCGTCCAGCGCTGCTTGAGCGCCCGGGGAGTTGGCCTCAACGGCGCGGCGGCAGACGGCCAAATAATCCGTGCCGATGCTGGTGGCGATCAGGGCCGGATCGCCGTTGTCACGCGCAAAATTATCCCAGGCCGTGTTGACGGTGATGATGATGCCGTCGGCGCGGATAACGGCCGTGTGCTGGTGCAGCGTGTTGAGCACTTCATGCGCCAACACCGCCATATCGCTGCCCAGTACGGAACAATGATCTTCCAACTGCGCGACTTGCTGGCGCAGCGCGGCCACCTGGGCGATGAGTTGGGCTTTGGTCTGGTGTTTATCGGTCATGCCGGGCATCCTTGGACTACCTAGGCTGAATGGCACATGTGACGCTTCACGCTAAGTCACTTAAATTCAGGGGAAGATCGTCCCGCTCAATCCGTGCCTGATAGAGTACAGGCATTGTAACATGGTCTAACCGGATAATATATTGCCATAGTCGCGCAGCAGTCCGTGGCGATGGCGCTCACGCCACCGGCAGCCAAACCGTAAAGGTCGAGCCGACATTCAACTGGCTGTGCACTTCGACATGACCGCCATGCCAGTCGACAATTTCCTTTACGATGTTGAGGCCCAGACCGGTGCCACGCACGCTAGATTGACTGGCGCGCCGGCCGCGATAAAAGCGCTCAAATATATGCGGCTGATCTTCCGGCGCAATGCCCATGCCGGTATCCTGGACCTCAAAGCCAACTCGATCGGCGTGGTGGACCGATCGGATGCGCACTTCACCCGTGGCCGTGTAGTTGATGGCGTTGGCAATCAGATTGGTGGCCACCTGTTGCAGGCGGCTGATATCGCCGCGCATCACCGGTAGTTCTACCGCAGGATCAAACATCAATGTCAAGCCGGCGGCTTCGGCGCGCGGCTGCTGCGCCACCACGGCTTGCTCCAGCACGGCATTCAGATCGACCGGGGCTAGCGTCAATTCGGCCTTATCACGCGTCAGCCGCGATAGATCAAGGATGTCTTCGATCAGTTGTTTCATGCGTTCGGCTTGCTGCTGCGCGTGGGACAAGTATTGGGGGCGCTTGTCGGGCTTGCTGTGCCCCAGCAAACTCAGATAGAGCATCAGACTGGTCACGGGCGTGCGTAGCTCATGCGAAACGTCGGACACGAATTTGCTTTTGAGTTGATCGAGTTCTTGCAGCTGCTCGTTGGCTTCGGCCAGAGCCTGGGTTCGATCGGTCACCCGCTGCTCCAGTAAGTCACGCTCGGCTGCCAGCGCTTGTTCCAGCCGTTTGCGTTCGGTGATGTCGTGCACGATATTCATGATTGCCGGCCGGCCTTCATATTGAATCAACTGCGTGGTAAACTCGGCAAAAACCGGGTGCCCATTTTTATGCAGGAGGACCGTTTCAAAATTCGCGCTTCCCTTTGTTTCAAATTCGGCTTGCCTGATTTGAAATTGCTCGCGCGTCACACCTGGTTCGAGCATCACCGGAGTTAGTCTGAGCATTTCCTCTCGGGTATAGCCTAGCATGGTATGGGCGGCCTCATTGATCTCGACAAATGTCGTAGGCGGCCCGCTCGGATTCAGCAGGAAAATGGCGATGCCGTCTTTGTTGACTTGGAAGAGTTCGCGATATTTCTTTTCGCTTTGCTGGATGCGTTCTTCGGCCTGTTTGCGGTCGGTGATGTCTTGCGCCAGCGCGATGACGACCGTTTGGCCAAAATACAGGCCCCGGTACAGCCGCACGTCTTTTGGAAAAACCTCGCCGCTGCTGCGCCTGCCCCAAAATTCAAACTGCTGAGGCGCGCCCTCGAAAGCCTGTTGGACGTACTGCGCGACTTTCGCCAAATCGTTTTGGCTGGGCGCTGACACATCGACCGGTGATTTGCCAATCAAGAATTCGCGCGGATAACCGTACATGTTCGCCGCGCCCAGGTTGATGTCCAAAAAGCGCCCGCCGCGATCGAGGATGTAGATGGCTTCGCCGACCGTGTCGAATAAGCCGCGATAGCTGGCTTCACTGGCGCGGAGGGTCGTCTGGGCTTGTTGGCGCGCCGCGTTTTCTTGACGAGCCACGGCCACTGTCTCTTTAAGATTATCCACGAAGAGATCCCGGGCGCGGATCATGAATAGCAACCCCAGCCCGGTGGCGAGCCAGCTGAAAAACGAATTAAAGATGAAGATCTTGGGCAGCGTCACCCAGCCTGCGTCCTGCAATAATGAGATGCCCATCGCAATGAGGAAGGTCGGCAGCGTGAACCCATTCACCATGCGCACGTCTAAAAAATAGCCTGCCGTCAAGACCACCGCCGCCAGGTAAAACATGGCCGTGCCTGACGAGCCGCTGGAGAGGATCACTAGCATCAAGATGCTCAAGTAAATAATCGAGAAGATCAGTCCGAGGCCCAGGCGAAGTCGTCCTTGAAATATCAGGTGGCGGCCAACCGCCAACGCGCTGAAGATTATTCCAGAGATAACCCAACTGCCGATTTTTCGGACCGCAAAGATCGGAATGAGAACCAGCATGGCGCCGAGCAGCGCGGCCCCAAGGTACAGGATGAGCGAATTGGCAATCCGTGCCTGGACGGTTTTTTCTGCATCGCCGTCAAACTGCGGTGGTTCCAGCCAGCGTTTGAGCCGTGTCATCATGACTGTCCTCTTGAGTTGAATTACCTTTTCGGCCGGATGCCTACGCTGTAACCGGCAGCCACAGGGTAAAGGTCGAGCCGACGCCGACCTGTGTATCCACGGTTAGGCGGCCGCCTAATTTTTCTGCAATTTCGCGGCTGATGGATAAGCCGATGCCGGTGCCGGGCGTCTGATAATCGGCGGCGGCGCGGCCCCGATAGAACCGCTCGAAGATGTGGGGCAGATCGTCGGGCGTGATGCCGGGGCCGGTGTCGGCCACGCTGATCGTAATCCCGCGCCGATCGTCCTCGTCGCGAGTTGCGGTCGAGACGATCACTGATCCGGCGGGCGTGTAGTTGATGGCATTGATGACGAGGCGGTTGATCGCCTGCCCGATCAATTCGCCATCGGTGCGGACGTGCGGCAAGTCGTGGGTCAGGTCGAGTTGAAGTTGCAGGTCGTGTCCGGCGCTGAGTTTTTGCCACGTCGTCAGGTGGCACGCGATGAGGTCATTCAGGTCGATCGGGCTGAGTGTCTCCGGGCGGGTATAGAGATTGAGTTGCGAGAACATCAAGACGTCTTCGATCATATCGCGCAAGCGCCCGGCCGATTGTTTGAGCCGCTGCAGATAGCGCTCACGCTTCTCCGGCTTGGCGGCTTCCAGCAATTCCAGGGAGATGAGGATGCCCGTCAACGGCGTGCGCAGTTCGTGGCTGATGCGCGCCAGGAATTCGTCTTTCAGGTGATCGAGTTCGGTCAGGCGGAGGTTGGCGGCTTGTAACTCGGCCGTCCGATCGGCCACGCGCTGCTCCAACGTGGCGTTCAAGTCGCGCAGGGCGGCTTCGGCCCGTTTGCGTTCGGTAATGTCTTCTTTGACCGCCAGGAAGTGGGTGATGGTGCCGTGTTCGTCCCAGATGGGCGCAATGGTAGCCGCTTCCCAGTAC
>JAGOBP010000371.1 GCA_017999195.1 Thermoflexales bacterium | reverse complement strand
CGCACCGAAGTCGTCGGCGGCCCGCTGATCGAGTTGCGTAAGGGCAATGTGCAACCCGCCATCGACACGACGTTGGGCACGCTGGGCATGTTCACTTTTGCAGGTGATCCCGAATCGCTGTACAACGTGCCTAATCGCCCCGTCTTTGACTGGATCACGGGCGCGTTCTTTTATCTGGGCGTCATCATTTGTCTCATCCGCTTGAAGCGCACCGAATCAGGCTTGGCGCTGGCGTGGCTCGTGATCGGCATCGCGCCCGCCTTTGTCAGTATCCCGGCCGCGAGTTTCAGTCACACCATCGCGGCGCTGCCGGTGGTGTATGTGGTGGCGGCAGTTGGAATTGTGGTCATAGTAGACAAGTATGCCAGTAGACAAGGAAACAAGGGGCGCACCTTGTTTCCTTATTTCCTTGTTTCCTTAGCTACTTTGCTCATCGGTCTAAACGGCTGGCTCACAATCCGCGACTACTTTGGCACATGGGCCAATGATGACTTCGTGCGCTTTCAGTATCACGCCCCCACGCGCGAGATTGCGAAATGGCTGGATCAGAATCCGCAGAGCAATGGTGTGGCGATTGGGACACATGCTACGCAACTCGTGCTCGATCCAATCGCGCTTGATTTAGACTTGCGGCGTGACAATCTAAGTGCGCGTTGGTTTAACCCCGATCGTGCGTTGGTGATCCCGCGCTGGTTTGATCACGCACGCCCCGTCGTTACGCCAGCCCGCGAAACGATTATCCTATCTTCACTGCAGGAAGCCAGCGAAAGCGTTAAGCGATTGTTGGCGGCTGATGCCGGGTTATTGGTACACTTGGCAGATTTCGAGGTGTACGCTTATAAATTACCTGAGACTTCTTCCCGGCCGGTCGGGCGCACGTTTGGCGGCACGGTCACATTGTGGTCACATCATAATCTGATTACTTCACTGCCAAGACCTAGCGGGACTTACGCATGGCAAACTGAATGGAAGATCGAGTCAACTGAGCATCTGGCGCGATTGAAATTGTTCTTCCACCTGCTGACGCTCACAGATCAAGTAGTCGTCGTCGGTGATGATCGCGAAGATGTGAACTGGACAACGCTGCGGGTGGGCGACATGGTGCAGCAAATCAATCAAGTGAACTTGCCCGCCGACCTTACCCCCGGAACTTATACCGTGGAAGTCGGGTGGTACAACCCGGATACAGGTGAACGCTTGACGTTACCTGACGGTGCTAGCCGGTATGTGATTGATGCGGTTGAGATCAACGCTCCATGACTCACTCGTCACTTGTCACTCGTCACGTGCCGCGTTTTTCATTGAACATTGAACATTGGTCATTGATCATTGTGTTATTTATCGCATTCTTCTTCCGCACGCACGAACTGGCCGGACTCGGCCTCGGCCTTGAGCACGACGAAGTCGCGGAGTGGCAAATCGCGGATGGCATCCGGCATGGACAGCACGCTTTATTCTTCAAAGAGGCTTACGGGCAAGAGCCGCTGTTCTTGTATCTGATGGCAGGTTCGACAGCGTTGATTGGCGACAACGTGATCGGGGTGCGATTCGCATCCGTCTTTGTGGCGATGTTGACGCTGGCGGCGACGTATCGTTTGCTGCGTCGGCTGTTTAGCCCGACGGTGGCGCTGGTCGCGGTGGCCTTCATGGCGATTGCCTTGTGGCCGGTGTTCTGGGGCAGGGTGGCCCTCCGCGCGATGACGCTGCCGCTGATGCTGACGTTGGGCTTCGATTGGCTGTGGCGGGGGCTGACGGCAAAAAGCCAGACTGAGGGAAAGAGAGATAGCGAGACGGGGAGATTCTCTCGGTCTCGCCGTCTCTCCATCTCCCTAACTCTCCGCCCTTTTATATTGGCTGGCATTTTCTTTGGCTTATCCGCGTACACGTATCTCTCATCACGCGCGCTGACGATTTTGTTGACAGCATTCACCGTGTATTTGGCGCTCTTTGCCCGCGATCGGATGCGAGGGAAGTGGCGCGGTTTGTTCGCCAGTTATCTCATCGGCGGCTTGATCGCGCTGCCGTTAGTAGTGACCTTGCTCGCAAATCCCGATTTGCAGTTTCGCGTGAGCGAAGTCAGCGCGCCGCTCGATAAAGCATTGCAAGGTGATTGGAGCGAAGTCGGCGCGAACGTCAATCGGACGCTGGGCATGTTCACGGTGAAGGGCGATAATACGGTGCGCGACAACTGGCCCGATCGACCGGTGTTCCCAGAACCGATCGGCGCGCTGTTGTTTGGCGCGGGCGTGTTGATTGCGATCACGCGCGTGCGTCAGCCCCGCTACGCGCTGGCCTTGTTGTGGATTGGCGCAATGCTAAGCCCAACGGTGGTCACAACGGGTGCGCCCAATTTCACGCGCACGCTGGGGGCGCTGCCAGTGGTCTTTGCGATGCCGGGTATAGCGGTGGAATGGGTGTTGTTCTGGCTGCCGCGCTTCGTGCCCGTGCGGAATTTCGCCGTGCTGTCGCGAGCGGCGAATGCGCTCGGGGCCGTGGCACTGATCGGGGTGTTGGCTATCAACGCGGTGTCCACTTACGAAGATTATTTTACCAGATGGCCTGCTCATCCTGAGACACAATTCGTTTTTCAGGCAGACTTCGCCGCGATTGCGAAAGACATCGATGCGAGCGACGTGATGGATGTGTCTGTCGGCGGCTTGTCCAACGATACGCTGGATGATCCGAGTCTGTACTTGCTGCTTCAACGCAAAGACGTGCGCGTACGCTGGTTTGATTCGGGCAGTCCAATCAGCAGCGAGGGGGCGCTACTTATTCCATTCAAGTTCTTGGAAGAAACCAGTATTTACTTTCCGTCCTTTATGCCGATCCCGCAACGTATGGGGCCGCCGCTTTATCCAGAAATTTCGTCGACCGAGCATTTCACACATTATCATTCAAAATGGCTGACGTGGCCGACTCATCCTTTTGCTACTGCGCGATACTTCGATGATACTGGTATTCTAATTACTTTGGGCGAAGTGATCTCTGACACGGTTGCGGCCGGTAAAGACCTCTCGTTCACTACCTGGTGGGTTGCTGACAACAAAACTACAGATCCACGGCGAATTTTTGTTCACGTCTATGATCTTAAGAATCAGCGAGTCATTGCACAACATGATGGACTTGACTCGCCGCCAAGATTTTGGTATGTCTCTGACTCGATTTTTCAAACGCACAAACTGCCTATTCCGGCTGGCACGCTGCCCGGCACATACGAGCTTCGCATCGGTCTATATAATCCTGACACCGGCCAGCGCGTCTTGCAAACCGATGTGAAACATACTGAACCGCCCGCCGATTTCTACACCCTCGGCACTATCGAAGTCGTTCGGTAATTACCTTGACAATGTTCGATTAGCCACAAAAGAACACATAGCTCGCAAAGCGGCCTCGTTTTCTTTCGTGTACTTTGGGTTCTTTCGTGGCAATCTATAGAATCTAACGTTGTCGTATTACGCAGTACGCATCACTCGTTACTCATCATGACTCGTCGCTCATCTCGTGCTCCCTCATTCATCGCCGTCGCTTTGCTGTTGCTCTACGCCTGGCTGGAGTTGAGCACGCTGGCGATCACCTCGCCCACTGCGGATGAGTCGCTGCACATCATGCGCGGCTATATCTTCGTTACGCGCGGCGACGATCGCTATCGCATGCGCGGGCCGGTGTTGAGCAATGCGTTGACCGGTTTGACACTGGCCGTACTGGAACCGCCGATCTATTTCCCTCCGTCCGATGATCCCATTTGGGAACACGTCGCCCTGGGCGACGATCCCGATCCGTATCTGTTTGGGCCGGACGTGCCCACGCTGCGAATCTTCTTTCTGGCGCGGCTGCCCATTATCGCTGTGAGTTGGTTGCTAGGCGCGCTGATCTATCGCTGGGCGCGTGAGCGGGCGGGCGGCTGGGCAGCGGTCGGCGCGTTGACGCTCTACGTTTTTGATCCCAACTTGTTGGCGCACTCGCGCCTGGTCACGACGGACGCCATCGCGGCCGCGACATTTTTACTGGGCGCATACGCGATCGATAAGGCGCTGCGACAGCCGAACTGGCGCACGTTGATTGTAGCTGGTATGGCGTTTGGTCTGGCGATGGCGGCCAAGTTTTCGGCGACGGCTTTGTTGCCCGCGTTTGCCGCAGTCGCGTTTGTCGGGTGGTGGCCGCAGCGTGCCGATCAGCGCGCGTGGCGCAAATACCTGGCTTTGGGCGCAGGCATCGCCATGGTGGGCGGCTTGACGGTCTGGGCCATCTACGGCTTCAAAGTGGCCGCCTTGCGTCCCGGCGAGTTGCCGTTGCCCGCGCCCTCGTACTGGGGCGAATGGGAAGTAATGACCAACTATCTAAAAGACCCGTTCCCCAGTTATTTGTTCGGGCAAATCTCTGCGCGGGGTTGGTGGTATTACTATCCAGTTACATTTCTCGCCAAGACGCCGCTGCCTGTGCTGATTTTGTTGACGCTCTCGATCGTGATCACCATCCGGCGTCGAGCATGGCGCGCCGATTTGCCGGTGTTTCTAGCGGCCGCTATGTATTTTGGCTCGCTGCTCACCAGCCCGCATGATCTGGGCTATCGTTATCTGCTGCCCATTTTGCCCGCGGCCTTTGTGTATAGTACCAACGTCTTTCAAGCAGCTGCGGCCAAACGTTGGACTCGCCTCGTCGTGATTGGCTTGATCGGTTGGCAGATCATCGGCTTGGTGCGGATTTATCCTTACTATTTGACTTATTTCAACGAGGTCATTGGCGGCTCCGATCGTGGTCGTTACATCCTCTCAGATTCCAATCTCGATTGGCGACAGGACTTGATCGG
>JAGOBP010000370.1 GCA_017999195.1 Thermoflexales bacterium | reverse complement strand
TTACGGCGCAGCGCGGGGCGATTTTTTTCTTCTTCATTTTTATCATGCCGTGGGTGCGGGACGTTCTGGCCTGTTACGCGATTGGGCTGAGTCCGTTATCGTTGAAGGTGATGATGCCGCTGGCGTGGTTTGGCCGCATGCCCAGTGTGATTGTGCAGGCGTGGTTGACGGCGAATGCGAATGTCTTGCCGCCTGCGGTCATCATCGGCGTGGTGGCGGGCGGTATCGTGCTGGCGCTATTGTTCTATCGCCTCCATCGCCAACTCGAAGCGTTTGTCATTGAGTTGGCGTCGCGCTTCAATCGGCGCTCCATCGATGAAGGCGAAGCATAAGCCTCAGCGCCAGAGGATGGGCAGATACAGCGGGCCGCGAAAGGCCGCCAGCGAATCCAGCGCCCGGCCCTGAAAATCAAACAGGGCCACATTCTCCCATACCGATCCAAAGCCCGGGGTTGAAATGGCTTCGGGCGCCCAGTAGAAAAAGCCTCGCCCCAGACCGTTGGGCACCTGCCGCACTACGTCTTGTACCGCTGCCAGAAACGCGCGTTGCCCCGCCACCGATGCGGGATAACCGGGCAGCAATTGATTCGTCGAGCCGACCAAGTTCGGGGTGTTGTCCGCCCAAGCGAGCGTCCACGGATACGCGGTCTCGGCCAGCACGATCGGTTTGCCGTACCTTACGGCCAGATCGTTAACGTTGGCCTGCAAATCGCTCAGCGTGCCGTGCCACCACGGATAATACGATAGCCCGATCAGATCGAAGGGCACGTGCTGCGCCACGATGTGATCGAAGAACCAGCGGCTGGTGACGTTGTTGCCGCCCGTATCGATGTGCAGCACGATGGCGAGCTGTTCACCGCCCGATAGACTATCGCGCGCCCCGGCGATGCCCGCCTTCAACAAAGTTGCCAACTGCGGCCAATTGGCCTCGTACACGCCGCCCACGCGCCCGTCAGTCCACAACAGCCCGGACGAAATTTCATTGCCGATTTGCAGCATATCCGGCAAAGTGTGCTGATTCTTCAGCGCCGTAATCACCTGCGCGGTGTACGAGTAGACTTCGGTGGTGAGTTGGTCCAAGGGCAGGGCGGCCCAGGCGGCGGGCTTGGTCTGATGCGCCGGATCGGCCCAGGTGTCGGAATAGTGCAGATCGATGAGCAGGCCTAGGCCCAGCGCCTTGGCGCGCTGCGCCAATTGCAAGGTGTGGGTCAGACCGTTGTACCCATCGAGCGGGGTGTGCCACACGCGCAGGCGCACGTAGTTTGCGCCGCGATTTTTCAGTATTTGCAGCGCGTTGAGGGGCGTGTCGTGATCGATGTAAACGCCGCTTTGATCTTCGATCTGTGGCAAATAGGAAATATCCGCACCCCGGATAGGCAGGCTGTAGGTGGTGAGTGAGGCCGCATGGGCTGCGGCGTTGAGTCCGACGACACAGAGGATCAGCAGCAACCTTGCAAACAGCCGACGGCGCGTCAATCGCCCAAACCCACAATGGCCCTGAAGGCGCGATAGACTTCGCGCATATCGTTGCCCATCCACTGGATTTTTGTGCCGCTGACACGCACTGAACCGGGCGTGCGCAGGGCCCGATCGATCTGATCCGGCCTTGAGAGTTCCACCACCAACGTGATGGGACTCTCGACGTGCCATGGGGTGTGTGCGGCTTTGACGGCGCGCGTCGCTGCCGCGCGAATCGCTAGGTGATTTTCCTCGATGGGATAGCACTCGGCTGCCATGCGGCTAACGGCGCGCTTAACGGCCACTGTTTCAAACGGGCCAAATAGATCAATCGCTTCGTGCGTGGCCGCTACATCGCCTGTTACCAATCCGATCGGGACGTTGAATGATCCGCACACCGCTGCATTCAGACCGATTTCGCCTACGGCGCGGTCATTCAGCCACACCCCGCGCACTTGATCCGTCCACGTGTGACACAGAATCGCCTCGGCTGTGCCCGCCATCGCGTGATAGCCGATGAAGAAGGCCACGTCGCTGTGCTGCAGGCCTTCGACCATTGAGAGGGGCGCGGGACTGCCGCTGTTCAAATGCGCGGGTGCGCGCAACTTCTCGATGAGGACGTTGCGCCCGTTATTGTGACCGTCGGTGACAGTGATGGCGGTTGCGCCCGCGTCCAACGCGCCGTCGATGGCGGCATTTATCTCGTCGGTCATGATGGCACGAAAACGCTGATATTCCGGGTGTTTGGGGTCGACGTGCTCCCACTGGGTCACGCCGGAGATGCCTTCCATATCGGCTGCGATGAGGATGCGCATGCGGTGTCCTGTGCGGCGAAGTTTGCGGTTGCGCCTGTCACTTGATGGTGTCTAGCTGAATACAGAAGCCGTCATCGGGCACCAGAATCGTCCCCTTAAAGTGCTCGCGGGCTTCATCTTCCAATTTCTGGCGGTAGGTTTTCTCCAGGCTGCGATGCATCAGCGCCAGCCGTTTGGCGTTGGCGTAAGCGGCGACCTGGGCGGCCTGATTGACCGTAGAGTGGAAGACCATCTCGGCTGAGCTGGCCTGTTGCTGGACAGCCGAACTGATGAACGCATCATGAATTAGCAGATCGCAGTTCCGGGCCAGCGACGCAAACTGGTAATCGTAGAAGCGCGTGTCGGCGGAGAACGCCAGCGCCACATCGTGCGGAAAATCAAGGCGAATGCCCAGCACCGGCATATACGGCGGGCCGTAAACCAACTGACTGGTCAATTGGACGCCGTCGCCCAGATCAACTTCTTGCAGCGGCCCTTCCGGCAATTCAATCCATACAAACTTTTCCAGGGCCGGGGTGGCTTCTGGAAAAGTCAGGCGCGTAATATCGCTGATGGTCTTGCGGACGGTCGCCGTGCACAACACCCGCAGCGGCTTGAATCTGGGTGCAAACTGAGCTTGCAGCGCCAGTTGCGGAAAACCCAGAATGTGATCGGCATGCCCGTGCGATAAAAACACGGTGTCGATTTCGCCCGGCACCACGCCCGCCCGCCACAAATCGCCCCACACCGATGGCCCGGCGTCGGCCAGAAACAGCATATTCTTGGTCCGCACCGTAAAACTGGCGTTGCCACGCCCGGCCGGCGGCAGTGCCGATCCGGTTCCGACAAAAGTCACCTCGACCATGGTTCTGCTCCTTCCCGCCGCACATGCCGATCAAAAAAATCGGCGCGTTTACGGTAGGCGTCCAGCCGATTGGCCAGTTGCCGCAAAATGTGTCCCTCATCTTCATAGACGTGCAATTCCACCGAACGTTCCAACGCCAACAATTGATCGCGCACTTGCTGGGCTTCGGCTTTGGGGCAACGCACGTCGTTGCCCCCGGCGATCAACTGAATGGGCGCCGTGATCCGATCGATGAAGAAGATGGGCGAATTGGCGTACCAGCGATCGTAATCTTTGACCGGATCGCCCATGTTTTGCTCATCCCAATATTGCAGGTCTTCGCGTTCGCTGGCGTGTTCGGTAAACCAGTTGACAAAGGGCACCAGCGCCGAACCGGCCGCCCACTTGTCGGGATATTTCGTCGTGCACGTCATGGTCAGGAAGCCGCCGTACGATACGCCCGTGATGGCGATGCGCTTCGGATCGGCCAACCCGGCGTTGATCAGATAGTTGGCGGCGGCGGCGGTGTCATTGGTGTCGCCGCGCCCCAGATCAAAGCGATTGGCTTCGCGAAACGCTTTGCCATAGCCCGTGCTGCCCCGGTAGTTGGGGCAGATAACGACATAGCCGCGTGTGACAAAATCTTGCACCGACGGATACCAGTCGTTGTCGTGCTGGCCGGTTGGGCCGCCGTGCACATACAAAATCGCGGGCGGCTGGCCGGTGGCAGGCAGGTCTTGGGGCACATACAATAACGCCGGAACTTGCACGCCCGCATCCAGACTGGGATACCAGACATGTGTCGGCGCGACGAATACGTTCCGATCGATCGAGGCGGGCAGCGAGTCCGTCAACTGATGCAGCGCGCCATCGCTCAACGACAGTCGCCAGACATCGGCCGGATGCGCCGCGCCCGCATACGTTAAGACAATCGATTCGCCATCGGGCGTGAAGTGCATTTGATTCTTGATGCCCGCCGGAGCGGATAAGTAGGCCGCGCCACGATCAAGATCATGCAGCACCAGATCCATGTTGCCGTCACGATTGGCTTGGTACAACACCCGATCGCCCCGTGGCGACCATATCGGCCCGTAATATTCATACCCGCCGGTCGTCAACCACTCGATCGAGCGGGTGGCCAGATCGTAGATGATGATGTCGTTCATGTCGCGATCGGCGGTGGTTAGCAGCAGGCGTTGCGAATCGGGCGACCATTCCGGCCATTCCGCATCCTTGAGATCATGCTCCGCGCCGACGCGAATTTCAGGGCCGCCCGCCGTCGGCACCAGATAGGTGACGACGTTCTGCCCGTCGGCCTGGGCCATCACGGCCAGCCAGCGCCCATCGGGTGATGGTTCTACTATCATATCGCTTTCGGCATGGCTGGAGGTACGCACAATCGCGCCATTTTTCACGGAAACCGCAAAAGTGGCGAAGTTCTGCTCGCGGTTGGAGGTGTAGTAGACCCATTGCCCGTCCGCCGACCAGCGCAGCCATTCGTTCAGGCCCTCGGGGGTGTCGGGCATCAGGTTGCGCGTCTGGCCGGTGGCAAGGTCCAGCACGAAGACGTCGAAGTTCTCGTCGCCATTGTAGTCTTGCAGATAGGCAATGTGTGTGCCGTCCGGCGAGAATCGCGGAAACATCTTGCTCTCTGGGGCGGAGGTGATCAATCGGGCGGGCGCCAACCCGCCAATCGGGTGCAGGTACAAGTCC
>JAGOBP010000369.1 GCA_017999195.1 Thermoflexales bacterium | reverse complement strand
TTTCCACGCGCTGGCGACGTCCAGCGTGCCATACACACCGCGCCCTTTGGCTTCCACCAAACTGGGGTGCGCAATATCGATGCCCACCGCTGCCTGTTTGATCGTCATTTCCGCGAAGTGACCGTCGCCGCAACCGATGTCCAGCAGCGGCTGTGGCAGCGGCCCCAGCTCAACGATCAAGCGATGCTCGATCGCGCGGATCAACGCTCGGAACGCGGGCAAGGCGCGCAGATGCGTCCATAGAATATCACGCGAGTTTTTCAAAGAATCGTTTGTCATCTGTCATCACATCGATTAAGATTTTTGCATCACAAACCGGTAGAACAAAACAGTCCCGCTGGCATCCGTATATTCTACCAGCGTTCCCGTCCCAAAGGCCGCCTGCAGACCGGGCAAAATTGCGTCGCGCTCGGCGGCTTGCAAGAAGATGGCGCACTCATTGGTGCAGGCCACGCGCCAGGCGTTGGCGTTTAACTCATTGGGGCGCAGCCGCATAAAGGCCACCGGCACATCGAATTCGCGTACGCCCCACGGCCGGTAATCGGCGGGCAATTCCGCCGCTGTGATCAGCATCAGCGTCGCGTTGCGCGGCAGCGCTTGCGCTTCCCAGAACATCGCGTTTTCCAGATCGGGCCGATAGCGTTCGGGCATTTCGATAAAGTACGTGCGTAAGCCGATCGCACCCAGCACACCCAACAACCCGATTGCGCCGATTACCTTGACGCGCTCCGGTATGCCGCCCAGCACCCGCGCGATCAGATCGAGGCTGACGATCAAGCCCAGCGCACTCAACACGGCCAGCGCAGGCACGATGGGCAACATCAAGCCCGCGCGCGGCGGATACGCGCTCATGGCGCTTAAGCCAAACGCGCCGATGATGAGCCACAGCGGCCACACGGCATACCCCGGACGTTTGAAGCGCGCCACGCACCACGCCAGCCCGATCAAATACAGCAAGCCAAAGGGTTCGGCCAATGCGCCAATCAGAAACGGATCACGCGCCAGTGCCGACGTGTGCAGGCTAAGCGCAGTGCGCACGGTGCCGCGCACCAGCAGGCTGGCGACAATACCGGCATCCAGCACGATGTCTTGCTGGCCCACACGCACGGTGTTGGCCTGGGCCAGTCGTTCGGCTGGCACGATGTCGCGCGCATAAAACACATTGTTAAAGGCCGACTCAACAAACTTGCCCGCAAACGCCTCGGATTCCTGGGTCACGCCATACGCAATAGCGGGTGTGGCCACGATGGCCGCGCCGACGATCCACGCTGCGCCCAGCCATACGATCGAGCGGCCCGGCACGCGCCGTGTGATCAGCATCCACACCAGCCAGACGACAGCCAGAATCGCGGCCAGGTGCGCCGACGGATGGGTGAAAAACGCCAGCCCGCTCGCGCCGCCCGCCAGGAAAGCCAATAACCGGCTGTCATGGCGGATCGCCCCCCACAGCGACACCTGCGTCAACACCACCGGCAGCAGGGCCAGGCTTTGCGTATAACCCAATCGCGCATACGTCACGGCATACGGCATCACCGTCAGCGTGGCCAAAGACAACCAGGCCGCGCGTTTGCCCAGCGTGGCGCGCACCAGAAAATACAGGGCCAGCGCCGTGATGACCACCGCAAACACGGCTGACCAGCGCCACGCCGTGAGGTTCAAGCCCAGCACGTTAAGCCACGCGGCCTGATAGATCGAGCCGCCCATCGGAAAGGCATACGCGCCCAGGCCAAAGACATCGGGCGTGACTACGCCGCGCGCGATGTCGCGCGCCAGCGACCAATAGCCGCCTTCGTCGCCCCACAGGCTGTTCGGCACGTTGCCCAGTTGATACGTCAGCACCAACGTGATGGCGATCATGGCCGCGACCAAGGCCAGTGCTTCGCGCCGATCGATCGTCAAATTCCAGCGGACGCCGCGCCCCCGATCGATCTGCCACCAACACGCGGCCATCGCGCCCAGCGCCACGATCCACGGCAGCAGGCCGCCGGTTCCGTGCGCGCCGTTGGCCACGGCGTTGATCGCGCTGAGCCACAAGACTAACGCGCCGACGGCGATGATCAGCCAGCGCCGCGATAATAGGCGGCGCGAACCCGTTAACGGCGCGGTGCTTAAGGGCGCGTAATCGACTAAGGCCAAACCGCGCGTCACCACACTCAACGCGAGCGTGCCCGCGATCAAGAGCGCCCAACCGGCCAGCATCAAATTCGCGTCGCCGGGCAAATCCAGCCGCAAGGCCGTAATCAAGGGCAGGGGCGTCAGGCCGGTCGCCGTATTCTGCGCCGCCGCACCGATGAGCCATTGCCCACCGATCAACAACGCCAGGGCCGCCAGCAGTCCGATCGGGTTGAGCCGGGTCGTAGTTGGTTCGGCTTCTTCGATAACGACTGTGCTTGGTGCAATCGCTTGGACTTCGGATGACCGATTAACCTTGGGCGCTAATCGCGGCCATACATATGCCGCAACAATCACTACTGAGCCGAACCAAAGGGCCAACCACAGCCAGGTGGCCGTCGGGATAAATTGCGCCGCCAACGCGCCGGTGACATTCAGGCCGATCACGCTGAGCACTACGCCGCGAACGGGCCATTGCGGCAGCAAATTGCGCAGCGTTGACCCGATCAGGCGTAGTGCTTCGCCAATAATTTGAAATGCGGCGCGCAGCGCATCGCGCAGGGCGGACCAGACCGCATCGGGCGCTTGACTGAGGGTGCGCCACAGCCACCACCCGCACAGCACCGCACCGACGTAAAACACGTAACCGTCGATCGGATACACCTCGCGCTGAGTGGCGACGAAGTGATGACCTAACCCGGCCAGGGTCAGGCCCGCTAATGCGATGACGGCGATCTGAAGGCGGCGCAAAATCATGGCGATATGTGATTCGTACTACGTAATCCGTACTGCGTAACTCACCTTATGCAACCGTCACACCGCACCGCACGCGCAGTGGGTGCAAGTGTTGCCAGCGCAGCGAAGCAATCTCATTTTCAGCCTTGTAGATTGCTTCGTCGGCCTGCGGCCTCCTCGCAATGACGGATGAACAGCGTAAGGTGAGTGCGTAAGTTCATTCGCATTACGCAGTACGCATGGCGTAAACCGATTTGTGATTCAACAGATTCTCAAACAGTTGCTCGTACAACTCTGCGGTGCGCTCGGTGCTGAAGAGCGCCTCGATATCCGATCGGGGGCGGACGTACCGCGCGCGATCATCCAGCACGCGAATCACCGCTTCGGCCAGCGCGGCGCTGTCGCCGATGGGCACAATCTCGCCCATGCCCGTCATCATCACGGGTTGACGCACGCCCGGCAGTGCACTGGCGATGGCTGGCACACCGCACAACATCCCCTCGACTTGCACCAGGCCAAACGACTCCGTGGAGTTGAGGCTGGGCAACACGGTGACCTCGCAACTGCTGAAAAAAGCGGCCATTTCCGACGGATTCAGCGTGCCCAGAAACGTCCAATGATTGGAAAACGCTTGAATTAAGGGCAGCACGCGGCGCGCATAGGCTTCTTCACCCAGCACGTTTTGATACGGCCCCGCAAATAATACCCGCGTGTTGGGATGCTGCTGCAAAATGCGCGGCAGGCCGTCCAGCAAAACCTCGATGCCCTTCTCGGTAGCCAGCCGCGCCGCAAAGCCAATCACGCGCTGGCCGTCGAGTTGCCACTTGGCCTTGAAGGCGGCCACTTCGGTTGGTGTCGGCGCTGGCATATGCACGGGCGGCGGAATCACTTTGACTTTCGACAAATAGCGCGACATGAACGGCGAATGCGTGGCGTAATCTTCGGTGTAGGCCACAATCCGATCGGCGAACCGGGCTGCCAGCACGTTGCTGGCAAACACGACCTTATCGACCACGCGACTAAAGACGCCGGGCGGCAACTGCAAATCGCAGTGATACGTCAACACCACGGGCTTCTTTAGCAGGCGACCGCGTCCCGCCAGGCCGCTGGCGTCGAACTGCGGCAAGTGCAGGCTAAGAACATCGTGGGCGCGCACCATCTGCCATGCCACCACGCCAAACGTCGGCATGATGACGCCTTTGCTGATGCGAAATGCGACGGGCACGCGCACAACATCGACGCCATGCAGCTGCTCGTTTTGAGGCAATGACTTGTCATACTGTGAAGTCAACACCGTCACGCGATGACCGCGCGCGGCCAGCGCGCGCGCCAGCCGCTCGACGTAGATCGTCAGGCCGCTGGTGTGCGGTCGATAGTAGGTCAGCGCGATCAGGACTTTCATGCCGAAGGCGTTTCCGAAGTCGATGCGGTCATGGAACGGAGTTGCGCCTTCATCGACGCCCACGAACCGGCCTCGCGCCACAGGGCAAACGCGCCCAGCACATCCATCACGATAATCTCCATCACGTGGAAAACGATGGCGAAACTCAGCGCGGTGTTGTCGTTGATGCTAAAGACCAGCAGCGATAATTTGATGGCCGCTTGTAGCACGCCCAGGCCGCCGGGCGTGGCGGGCAGCAGCAGCGCGAAGGTGCTGGTGACCGTGACGAAGAGCGATACGATAAACGGCGGATTAGGCAAAAAGGCCATCAGCGCCAGATGGAACGTCAATGCGGAGGCCAGCCAACCCGCGATCGACCATACCACGGTCATCAACAACGGCTTGCCCGGCTGCAAGACGGCGAAGCCATCCAGGATGTGGATGACGCGCTGTAACCACGTCTGGGTGTGCAGGCGCGGAATCCGATCGAGAATTTGCTCGGCCCAACGCTCCACGCGCACGCGCTGCCAGACCAAAATCAACATCACGATCAAAGCCGCGCCAAAACCCAGGGCTGATAACTTGGCACCTTGCAAGGCCCAATCGGG
>JAGOBP010000368.1 GCA_017999195.1 Thermoflexales bacterium | reverse complement strand
GTGCTATCTGGCGGCGGGCTGGATCGATGTGTATTATCACGGCGCGTTGATGCCGTGGGACGGCGCGGCGGGGCAGATCATCATCGAGGAAGCGGGCGGGCAAATTTTGAATCATCGCGGCCAGCCGTGGAATTACGTGGAGCCGGATTGCATTGCGTGCAATCCTAATTTGCTACCGTGGGCGTTGGCGTCGTTGGATTAATCTCGCGCAGGACACGAAGTTCACGAAGAAACCACCTCGTAAGTTTTATGCTTGCGGGGCGGTTTTTCATTTAGCAGGTCGTCATGCCCGCATGTTTTAAGCGGGCAACCATAGGCGGCATCGGATTGAATCCGACGCCTACCCAACAGGAAACCCGCTGACGCGGGTTGGGGAACCGGCTTCAGCCGGTTTTTCACACGTAGCCGTCGAATTTATTCGATGGCGTAGACACGAACCAGCGCGAACATCTTCACCCACTGCGGGTGTGGCGTAAAAACGGGGCGAGTCATTGCTGACTCACCCCGTTGCGTTTTCTATCAGGGCTTGAGCCAAGCTAGTTTTGCGAAGACCGGTAGATGATCAGATTCGCCATAGGTTGTCCCAGTCCAACTATTGAGGGCGGTCATTTGATGCGAGTATAGGATCATGTCCAATCGCATCTCCAGCGGGGGAATGGGAATGCCCCGATAATTCCCTGCATACGCAGGAAAGGTATGACCGAAGCCCCAACCTGCAACTGCATGAGCGTCGGCTAATTGCTGGGTCAAAAGCGCGTAAACCTCACTTTGGTCAGTACTGTTGAAATCACCAGCCACGATGACAGCACCGTTGCGATTCGCGATATTTGCCATAAGGCGTTGTGTTAAGGATTGACGGATGCGGAAACTCGTCTGAACCTCATCAGCAACGGAAGTACCTTTTTGAAGATACAAAAGCAAGTTCGAGCTTTGAGTATGGACATTATAGAATGTGAAAACGTGATTGTCCCTGATAATCTGCGCTATCTGTACCTGCCAATTCGGATCATCTAAGGGCGCTGAGTCAATTTCGGTCAGGGGATAGCGACTAAGAATGCCTAACCCTTTGTAGCCAGCCCCCGCGCTTAGCAACCGATAGGGATAGACATCACCGACGACACTCACTAGGACTTCGACCATCTCGGGTGTGAGTTCTTGAATCGCTACGACATCAGGTAACTCACCATCTCGAATAACTTGGATGGTCTCGGCCGATCGGCTGCCGCCCCAAATGTTAAAAGACATGACGGTGAAAGGGACTTCAGTAGTAATGGGTATCTGGGGGCGAAAAGGCCAGAATAAGCGACCATATAGCCACAAGAAGACAAGTACCGATAGTACCGTGCTGAGCCATACTGAACGTCGTCGCCAGAAGATACTTAATGGGAGTAACACTATCAGTGGCAGAAAGAAAAACGGCGCAAAAACATTCAACAGGGCTAACCACCAAATTGAATCACCGAACATCAAGTGCAGGATGAACCATAGCACAATGAGAATGGCATATAATCCAGCGGCCGCAATACAAACCTTGCTGAGAATTCGGTTCATGATAGATTTCAAGATTGCTCGTCACGACTGCATTAGCAGACAATGTGTGGAATCATTCCACATTATCCTTCATCAAGACGTCACGCGGAACGCCTCTTCAACGCGGTCAGTATAAAACAATCCTGTTTCGCGTCAACAAACAAAACCGGCGGAGTAAGCGCCTCAAATTCGGGCACCCACTTCGCCGGTGACGTGTTTCACTCGTTACTCGTCACTTTTCGCGCGTCGTCTGTCCTCCGCCCGTTGCCCCACTCACCACGGGCAAACTTCGCCAGCCGCGCGGTTTGTTTTTCCACACACAAGATTCACGCCATTTCCATGTTGCATTGCCGCGATGTGTGCTAGAATCGCGCCATCTTGTCCGGGAGGCTGAACATGTTGAAAGAATTCAAGGATTTTATTGCGCGCGGGAATGTGGTTGATCTGGCCGTGGCCGTGATCATCGGCGGGGCATTCGGGGCCATCGTGTCCTCGTTCGTCAAAGACATCGTCATGCCCATCATTTCGCTATTGACGGGCGGCGTCGATTTTGCCAACTGGTTCATTCCGCTCAAGCCGGGCACCTTCGCCACGTTGAAGGCCGCGCAAGAGGCGGGCGTCGCGACGATCAACATCGGCATCTTCGTCAATGCCATCCTCACTTTCCTCATCGTGGCCTTTGCCATGTTCCTGGTGGTGAAGTCGATGAACTCGATGAAGAAGAAGCCCGCTCCCGCCCCGGCCACCGCGCCCACGACGAAGGAGTGCCCGTACTGCGTCACGACGATCTCCCTCAAGGCGACGCGCTGCCCCAATTGCACGAGTGAGTTGAAAGGAAAGTAGAGTAGTAGACAAGTAGATGAGTAAATTGGTAGATTAGGAATGGGTAGATTGGTGGCGGCTTGACAGTGCGAAATGACTGCGCTATAGTCTCGTTCGCAACGCCTTACAAGTTTAACAATTGAATAGCGATGCAGGTGCTCTTGTCCCCGGATGGACAGAGCGGAAACGGCGAAGCCGGTGGGGTTCACACACGAACCGAGTCCGGCGCTGTCGCGCAACTGTAAGTGAGTGCGATAGTCAGATAGTGCAGTAGTGAAATAGTGCAATAGTTCAATGGTGCGATGACTCAGCGACACCCAATGAACCAGGCCACTATCTCACTACCTCACTACTCAACTATTAAACTAACCAGCCAGGTCGCCCGCCTGAATCGCGTTGACCACACTTCTCGCTTTAAGGGGGTGGCACACTGGCCGGATCATTTGCCGGATTGTCTTTGAGCCCCTTGTCGCAGCGACAAGGGGCTTTTGTTTTGATCAACCCTTTTCCAGGAGAAAACAAGATGTTTCGTAAATTCGCTTTCACGCTGATCATCTTCGCCGGGCTGCTGAGCGCCTGCGCGCCAGCTGCCACACCGACCGCGCCGAAAATCGAACCGACCACGGCACCCGCGACCCCGACGGCCGTTCCTACTGTGGCTCCAACGGCTCACCCGACTGCGTTTCTCATGTCGGATCCGACCAGGGAGCCCGCGCCATTTCTGTTTTTTACGGATGGACTAAGTAGAACAGTCAAGGTGACTGTGCCCGCGCAGCGCATCATCTCGATCGCGCCGTCCAACACCGAATTGCTGTTTGCCGTCGGCGCGGGCGCGCAAGTCATCGGGCGTGAGGAAATGTCCGATTATCCCGCTGAAGCCAAAGCCATCGAAAGCATCGGCTCGGTGTTTGGCAAACTCAACACGGAAGCCATCGTCGCGCTGAAGCCCGATCTGATCCTGGCCGCCGAAATCAATCCCGCCGAGCAAGTCAAGACGCTGGAAGATTTGGGGCTGACGGTGTACTATCTAAGCAATCCGCTGGATTTTGCGGGGCTGACGGCCAACATCAACATCATCGGCGCGTTGACGGGCCGCACTGCCGAGGCCGATCAACTCAGTCAATCGATCGAGGCGCGCTACAAAGCCGTAATTGACAAAGTGGCGACCGCCTCCGACAAACCGACCGTCTTTTACGAAATCGACGCGACCGATCCGACCAAACCGTACACGACCGGCCCCGGCACCTTCATCGACAAGTTGATCGATCTGGCGGGCGGGGTAAACATCGGGCGCGCGTTGAAAGATCAATTCGCGCAGATCAGTTCCGAAGAGTTGGTCAAGGTCAATCCCGACCTGATCGTGCTGGGCGATGCGCTATACGGCGTCACGGCGGAATCGGTTGCGCAGCGCGCGGGCTGGGATAAACTCACGGCGGTGAAGAATGGTGCCGTCTACACGTTCGACGATAACCTGGCCAGCCGCCCCGGTCCGCGCTTGATCGACGGTCTGGAAGCCTTTGCGAAGTTAATCCATCCCGAGTTGTTTAAGTAGGCATGATGATGAATGAGAGACAGCGAGACGGAGCGACCGAGCGACCGAGCGAAAAATTCTCTCCGTCTCGCCGTCTCTCATTCTCGCTGTCGCCATACTTCTGGTGCTTCGGCGCGCTGCTCGCGGCCTTGTTGCTGAGTGCGGCCATCGGGGCGGTGGCGATTCCGCCGTTGGATGTGGCGCGGTTGTTGATCGCGCGTGGGCTGTCGCTGCCAACCGACGTCTCCGACACATTCGCGACCATCCTGTTCGATATTCGTTTGCCGCGCACGATTTTGGTTGCGATCACAGGCGCGGCGTTATCGGGCAGCGGCGCGGCCTATCAAGGTTTGTTTCGCAATCCGCTGGCCGACCCGTATTTGCTGGGCATTGCGTCGGGTGCGGGGTTGGGCGCGGTGGCCGCGATGGCGATTCAGTGGCCGTCCAGCGCCATCAGTTTTTTGGCCGTGCCCATCGCCGCTTTCCTCGGCGCGTTGTTGACGGCGCTGCTGGTGTATTCGCTGGCGCGCGTGGGTCGCACGACCCCCATCTCCACGCTGCTGCTGGCGGGCGTGGCCGTGGGCGCATTCATGACCGCGCTCAGCACGTTCTTGATGCTGCGGTCGCAAGGCGAACTGCGCCGCGCCATTGGCTGGATGCTGGGCGGTTTTGCGCTGGGCGGCTGGTCGCCGGTGCTGGCCGTGCTGCCGGAGATCATCATCGGGCTGGGCGTACTGTTGCTGGTCGGTCGGCCGCTCAACGTGCTGCAATTCGGCGACGATCAAGCGCGGCAGTTGGGCCTCAACGTCGATCGCGTCAAGCGCATCGTCATCATCGCGGCCTCGCTGACCACGGCGGCGGCGGTGGCGTTCTCCGGCATCATCGGGTTTGTGGGGCTGGCCGTGCCGCATCTGGTTCGTCTGTTGTGGGGCGGCGATTATCGGCGTTTGATGCCGC
>JAGOBP010000367.1 GCA_017999195.1 Thermoflexales bacterium | reverse complement strand
TCGATCGGCATGTAGGGATCGTTCATCGAGCCGGTGCCGATCGTGCCGACCTGCCGTTTGCGGGGCAGTTCCTTGCGCAACAGATCGAGCGCATTGACTTTGACTTGAATATCGGCAAAGTTGTCGATGCGGTAACATTCACTGCGCGAGTCGCAATAGATGCACTGATGCTGACAGCCGCGATACAGATTCATGGTGTAGCGAATGCCAAACCACGGATCGGGTCTTGCCGCAGAAGAGAGCAGGACGCGGGCGTGAATGTCTGTGACCATAGCGTTGACTGCGTGTCCGACCCTATTTGAAATGCGGCAGCACATCGCTGGCCAGTAGTTCCAGGCTGTCCAACTCGTTATGATAAAACGACGTGATGAACAACTGCGTCCCCGCATCCTGATACTGCCCCAGCCGATCGATCGCTTGCGAGACCGTCAGCGCATAGCCCCGCACTTGATCGGCCACACCCAGCCGATCGCGCTTCGCCTTCAAGGCGGCCTCATCGCGCGCCAAGATGATCGGGGCCATGTTCGTCCGCTCGATCGCGTTGTAATCGCGGCCTTCTTTCTCGCAGTGGCCGCGCAGCACTTCGAACTTGTGCTTCACCTCAGCGGGACTGCCGAAGAAGTTGCAGGCATCGCCCACGCGCGCCAGCGCTCGCAGCGTCAACTGCTCGCCGCCGCCGCCGATCAAGATCGGAGGATGTGGCTTCTGTACGGGCTTGGGTTCGAGCAAAGCATCTTCCACATGGAAATACTTACCGTGAAACGTCGCGCGTGATTCGGTCCACAGCGTCTTGATCAAGCGAATGGCCTCTTCCATCTGTCGGATGCGAACGGCTGGTTTTTCCGGGAAAACATAGCCATATTGGCCGTATTCTTGATAGTACCAGCCCGCGCCAAAACCAAACGTCAGCCGTCCGCGACTGATGATGTCCACGCCGGCGGCCATCTTGGCCAACAAAGCCGGATTGCGATACGCGACCGACGTGACCAGTGTGCCCAATCGGATTGTAGAGGTAACCGCTGCGAGCGCCGCTAATGCCGTCCAGCCTTCCATAAACGGCTCATCGGGCTGGCCCACCATCGGAATCTGGATCAGGTGATCCATCACCGAGAACCAGGTGTACCCCAATTCCTCGGCGCGCTGCGCCTTGTGCTTTAAGCCTTCAAACATCTCATAGGGATCTGGACCGTACAACCACGACGGATTGTGAATGCCGAATTTCATGTCGCCTCCACTTCACTTTCGAATAGCCAGATTATAGCACCCACAGATGACAATCGTCCGGCAGGAAGGTGTTATCTAACGGTGTCCCCTGCCCGCCCGGACTCTTATAATAACCGCACTCTGATTCGGAGGTCTGGCATGTCGATTGTTTATTTTGGTTCGGCGCGACAAGCGCGCCTGGATGCGAAGGAAACGCTGCCCGCCAAGTTGGACTTGATTCTGGAGAAGCTGAATCTGCGCGAGCGCGTCAAGGGCGAAACCGTAGCGTTGAAGATGCACACCGGAAACAATCTGGGCTACTCCACCGTGCATCCGGTCTTCGTGCGCAAGATCGTCAAGGCTGTGAAAGAGGGCGGCGGCAAAGTCTTTGTGACCGATGTGAACTGGGATGCGCGCGGCGCGGAAGAACGCGGGTACAGCTCCGAAACGATCGGTTGCCCGGTGTTCCCCACGGCCGGTCCCGACGAGAAATATTTTTACTCACATCATCGCCCGTATAAGAACATTCAAGATTGGAAACTGGCGGGCATGATTCAAGACGCCTCGTTCTTGATCAATCTTTCGCACGTCAAAGGCCACCCGTCATGCAGTTTCGGCGCGGCCTTCAAGAATCTGGCGCTAGGCTGCATGGTGGGCGAAACGCGCGGCGCAATGCACGATGCCATGCACTTCGATCGATACTGGTTCGCCGAGCGCTGCCCGGACGATGACACCCGTCAGCGCATCGTGGACGTGTGCCCGCACGACGGCATCGTGATCGATAAGCATAATTCCCAAGAATTGCACATGCACTTTGAGCAGTGCAACCAGTGCGGGCGCTGCTTGCAAGTGGCGCCGCCCGGCAGCCTCAAGATCGATGCTGTCAACTTCCTCGCCTTTCAGGAAGCGTGCGCCATTTCCACCAGCATCGCGCTGTCCACGTTTGCGCCGGGCAAAGCCGTGCACCTCAGCCTCGCCACGCACATGACGCCCGTCTGCGATTGCTTCGGTTTCACCAGCATGCCCATCATGGCCGATGTGGGTATCTTTGGTTCCGATGACATCGTCGCCATCGATCAAGCAGTGTTGGATATGACGAGCAACTTGCGCTTGATCGAAGAAAATCTCCCCACTTCGATGGAAGTTCACACACGTGAAGGACATCCCTTCCGCTGGCTGCACGGCCCGCACAAAGACCCGTACAAGGTCTGCGAATACGGCGAACAATTGGGCTTAGGCTCGCGGCAGTATGAGTTGGTGGATGTGCTGCCAGTGGAGCAGGTCACGCGCTCACCGCTGACGTACATCTCAGCACGCTAACGCAACATGGCTCAACCTGCGCCCCAGTGCGGCTGAAACGACATTCAGCCGCACTGGGGCGTAATGTGTTTGATCGGCATGGACCAATCACGGTTCTCACAACGTCCATTGACGCTCAACTGCTTTTGTGGGGTGTGGGGCTCAAGCCGCCGTCCTCGGCGGCGGATTCGCGCCGAGGACGGCGCGGTGAGCGACTTTGTAGCAGCCCTGATTGACCAATGCCGCGCTCGATCATACAATGGACCGCGATCCTTCCGCGTCGAGGTCTACATGGCTCAGATCGAACTGACTCAATCTTCACCGTTGTTGAAGCCCGATGGCGCGCTGGCGCAAGTCGGTTGGTCGCGTCAGCCGCTGCTGGATTGCAACCTTGAGGCCGCACACTTTTATTCGCTGCGCGTCTTGCAGCGCCTGCGCATCAAGCGCTGGGATTACTACGCCGTTACCTCGCCGACGCATTTCTTCTCGGCCACGCTGGCCGATCTGGGTTATGCCGGGCAGGTCTTCATTTACCTGATCGACTTTGTTACCGGGGACTATCACGAAGCGGCATTGACGATTCCGCTATCACGCGGCATCGTCATTCCGCGCAACAGCACCACGGGCGACAGCACCTTCGACAATGGCAAAGTGCGCCTGGCGTTTCGCCTCACGCCCGATGGTCGCCACCTCTCGATCGAGTGGCCGAATTTCGCCGGGAAAGACCTCTCCGCTGATCTCACGCTGCACCTCGTGCCCGATCATGAATCGATGACGATCGTGATCCCGATGAACAACCCGCGTCGTTTCTACTACAATCGCAAGATCAACTGTCTGCCCGCGAAAGGTCACGTCACGTGGGGCAATGAACGCTTCGATTTCAAACCGACCGAGACACTGGGCAACCTGGATTGGGGACGCGGCATCTGGGACTATCGCTCGTTCTGGGTGTGGGCCAGCGCGTCGGGCTTCTTGCCCGACGGCCGCACGGTCGGGCTGAATTTGGGCTTTGGCTTTGGGGACACGACGCAGGCCACTGAGAACGCGCTGATCCTAAACGGTCGCTTGCACAAGTTCGCGCAGGTCGATTTCAACTACAGTTCGCAGGACTTCAAGCGACCGTGGAAGATGACCTCACCCGATGGCCGCCTCGATCTGGAATTCACGCCCTTCATCGAACGCGTGGCCAAAACGAATCTGGCTATCATCACCAGCGAGGTGCATCAAATGTTTGGCCGCTATCAGGGCACGCTCATCACCGACGACGGCGAAGCGCTTCACCTGGATGGGCTCATCGGTTGGGCGGAAGAACATCAAGCGCATTGGTGAGTGGCTCAATCGGGCACTAACAAACGATAACCCCGTTGCAGCAAGGCATTTGTTTTGGTCGCTTGCCATGCGCTCGACACCAGCCCCTGGCGTTCCGCCAAATAGCGTCCCCAGCCCAGCGTCTGCAACGCCAAATTCCACGAGCCTTTGAGCGAGTTCCGTTGAATCAGCGTTGCATCACACGGCGCACTCGCTGGCAACGTGATGCTTTCCACATTGGTCAAAGGCGTAAAGTAGCCGCGCGCGATGAGCCACGCCCACAATTTGACCGACGCCTGCGGATCAAGCGAAGCGGCCACTGCGGCATAATGCGGCACGATCACCGGCCCGCCCGATTGATCTGTGCCATCGTTTGCGGCTGAAAATCGTCCGCCCACGCCAAACGCTTGATAAATGCTCGACGGCGCCACATTCGCCGGAACGGGCACCTCGCCAGCCGATAGGCCAAACAAACCGAATTCGCTCGCACATGCGATCGGGTGTTGAGTGACGTAATAGGCCACTTGATTTTGAACGGCCGTTGAACGATACGTCGTCCAATCGGTTCCCCAGTAATCCGATCGATCCGGCGGCGCCACATAGAGCCAGGCCAGTTCATCGATAAATCCCGAGCCATTGGCGGTGGGCGGCGTTGAATAGGTCAACGCTATGACTTGCCCTGTGACGCTGGCCTCTGCCAATTCCACCAGCCAACTTTCGCCGCCAAACACATCCCAGGCATAGGGCAAGCGCTCACCTGAAAACGCGTACCCATGCGCAATGCCGCCCGGTGTCGTCAGGTCGGCCCAATCGATGGCTTGCAGCATCTGCTCCGTCGCGGTTGTATCCAGACCCAGGGCGCTCTGTGCATCCAGCAAGCCCACGGCTGCAATGACCGTATCCACCGACGACCACTCGGTGCCGAACACAATCGCGCTCTCGCCGGTGGGCGAGGTTGTGACCCAATGCGGCCACAGCCCGTGCCGACGCGGCAAACTCAGCAAGGCGCGCCCGATGCGTTCCACGAGCGC
>JAGOBP010000366.1 GCA_017999195.1 Thermoflexales bacterium | reverse complement strand
GTTTTGTTTTGGAAAGGACAAATAACATGTTTGACTTAAACCAGATTCGTTCACAATTTCCAGCGCTGGCTTCCGGCGCAATCTTTCTCGATAATCCCGGCGGCACGCAGATGGCGCAGCAATCGCTGAAGCGCATGACGGATTATCTGACGCACACCAACGCCAATCACGAAGGCGCATTCAAAACCAGTCGCGAGTCTGATGCGGTGGTGGATGCCAGCCGCGCGGCGGTGGCCGATTTCCTGAATGCGCGTCGCCCGGAAGAGATCGTGTTCGGGCAGAACATGACCTCGTTGACGCTGCACATCAGCCGTAGCCTGGCGCGGACGCTCAAGGCGGGCGATGAGATCGTCGTCACCCGATTGGATCACGATGCCAACATCGCGCCGTGGATGCTGATTGCGGAAGATCGCGGCTGCACCTTGAAGTGGGTAGACTTCGATCCTGAAGATTGCACGTGGAGTGTTGACGCGCTCAAGCAACAATTAACTTCCAAGACAAAATTGGTGGCGATTGGTTATGCATCGAACGCGGTCGGCACGATCAATCCGGTGGCCGAAGCAGTGCAGGCCGCGCATGAAGTGGGTGCGCTGGTTTACGTCGATGCGGTGCAGTACGCGCCCCACGGCCCGATCGATGTACAGGCGCTCGATTGCGATTTCCTCGCGTGTTCGGCGTATAAGTTTTTTGGACCGCATACGGGCATTCTGTATGGCAAGTATGAGTTGCTCGATCAGCTGAAGGCTTACAAAGTGCGACCCGCCCACAATGAGCCGCCGCACAAGTTCGAGACGGGCACGCAGAGTTTTGAATCGATTGCGGCGGTGCTGGGGGCATTGGAATACTTTGAATCTTTGGGCGCAGGTGCAACACGTCGGCAGCGATTGGTGGCGGCGATGACGGCGATGAAAGAATACGAAAAGACGTTAAGCTGCGCTTTGATCGAAGGCTTATCCTCGATCAACGGTCTGCACATTTGGGGCATCACTGATCCTGCGCAACTCGAGCGGCGCGTGCCGACCGTATCGTTCACGCTGGAAGGCTGGGCGCCGCGCGATGTGGCGGCTCAACTCGACAAGCACGGCATTTACGTATGGGACGGCAACTATTACGCGCTGGCCGTGATGGAGCGGTTGGGCCTGGAAGACAAGGGCGGCATGGTGCGCGTCGGCGCGGCGCATTACAATACGCTGGAGGAAGTGAGGAAACTGGTCGAAGTCGTGCGGACGTTAGTTCGCGGGTAGTCCGTACTTGACAATGTTAAATTGTCGTCCCGGCGAATGAATTCGCGGCAACAACAACACGAAGCCGACCTGCGTCGGCTAGTCGGCATAGGCCGACTTCGTGTATTTGTAGGTGCAGTTTTAACTGCTGGATGGAATCTAACATTGTCGAGGTAATGCGTACTGCGTGAAGCGTAAGGGGGCACATGGCGCGACAAAACATTTCCAGTGGCACGCCGTGGGAGCCGATCGTGGGTTATTCGCGAGCCGTGCGGATCGGCCAGCAGGTCTTTGTATCAGGCACCACCGCGACTGACGCAAAGGGCAAAGTCGTCGGACAGGGCGATGTATACGCGCAGACGGTGCAGGCGCTGAAAAACATCGAGGCGGCGTTGACGCGGGCGGGCGCAAGTTTGACGGATGTCGTTCGCACCCGAATGTATGTGATCAACATCGATGATTGGGAGGCGATTGGCCGCGCGCACGGCGAAGTCTTTCACGACATTCGACCGACGGCGACAATGGTGGAAGTGAAACGGCTGATCGATCCTGAGATGTTGGTCGAGATCGAAGTGGATGCGGTGATTGAGGAATCATTGCCGTAGGTTGCGCGTGACCAAGTCATGCCCGCGCGCTTTAAGCGGGCATCCAGTGCTCAACCTGCGGGATTTGCCAATCGTCAGTCTGGATGCCCGATAGATGCATTCGGGCATGACGGATACTAGGCTTGTTGAATGTCAGTGATCTCAGGGTAAGGGTGTGCCATGATCGAGACAGTGAATCTGGCTCAGAAGTTCGGCCTGTTCGACGACTACTGGAGTCCACGCATCGTGGGCGAGTTGAACGATTCGCACGTGAAGTTGGCGAAACTCAAGGGCGAATTCGTGTGGCATCATCACGATAACGAAGATGAACTGTTCCTTGTCGTGAAGGGCCACCTGACGATCAAGTTGCGCGATCAAGACATCGAGTTGGACGAAGGCGAATTCGTGATCATTCCGAAGGGTGTGGAGCATCTGCCGATTGCGGCTGAGGAAGTGCATGTCGTCTTGCTTGAGCCAAAGTCGACGTTGAATACGGGCAATGTGCAGAGTGAACGCACGGCGACTGAACTTAAGAGCGTGTAAATGTTGACGTTGTCTGTGTTGCCAGAGACTTTGGCGATTTGTCGGCTTGAGCGCGAAGCAGATGTGCCCATGTGGGCGACCGGTAGTTTCGTGTCGATCACACGCACGCGCGACGAGTTATCCATCGTCTGCACTGAGTGTGATGTGCAGTCGGGCGTGAAGGCCGATCGGGGCTGGTGCGCGTTGAAGATCGAAGGGCCGCTCGATTTGGCGTTGACGGGCGTGCTGGCATCCGTCTCCGGTCCTTTGGCTGAAGCACGGATCAATATTTTCGCGATCTCGACCTTCGATACGGACTATGTGCTGGTGAAGGCTGATCGGGTGACAGAAGCAATCGGGGTGTTGAGACGCGCGGGACACATGATTGAATGAAACGAGGCCGACTTTATCAGTCGGCCTCGTTATTTACATCGAGCTTACAATCGTTCGAAGCGCGCTTGGAAGAAGCGCAGATACTTTGGCTCGTAGATCATCTTCAAGCCGCGTGATGACTCGCGTTGATCGTACACGGCCTTGACGGACTCTGCGACAACGTCCATGTGCGCTTGCGTGTAGACACGGCGCGGAATGGTGAGGCGCGTCAGTTCCAGCTTGGGATAGTAGTGATCGCCGGTGTGCGGATCGCGGCCCGCGCTGACGACGCCGCGTTCCATCGAGCGGATGCCGCTGTCGAGATAGAGTTCGGCGGCCAGCGTCTGCGCCGGGAACACACTCTGCGGCAGATGCGGATAGAAGCGCTTGGCATCGAGGAAGATGGCGTGCCCGCCGACGGGCATCATGATGGGCACGTTCCAATCGGTCAGTAGTTCGCCCAGATAACGCACCTGCCCGATGCGCGATCGAATGTGATCGTCCTGCACGGCTTCGGCGATGCCGATAGCCAGCGCTTCCATATCGCGCCCGGCCAGACCGCCGTAAGTGTGCAGCCCTTCGTAGACCACCACCAGGTTGCGGATCTCTTCAAAGATGTCCCAGTCGTTGACGGCCAGCCAGCCACCGATGTTGACCAGGTTGTCTTTCTTCGCGCTCATCCACGCGCCGTCGGTGTAGGCGCAAAATTCTTTGAGAATCTCCGCGATGGTTTTGTTGGCGTAACCCTCTTCGCGTTCTTGAATGAAGAAGGCATTTTCCATCATGCGCGTGGCATCGAGGAAGATTTTGATGCCGTGCTTGTCGCACAATTCGCGCAGGGCTTTGATGTTGGCCATGCTGACCGGCTGACCGCCCGCCATGTTGACGGTGCCCGCCACGCTGATGTAAGCGATCTGGCCCGCGCCCTCGCGCTTGATCAACGCCTCGACCTTGTTGAGATCGATGTTGCCCTTGAATGGATGCAGATTGATCGGGTCATGGGCTTCGTCGATGATCACGTCCACAAAGATGCCGCCTGCCAGTTCTTGATGCAGGCGCGTCGTGGTGAAGTACATGTTGCCGGGGACGTATTGTCCTTTCTTGATCACCGTCTGGCTGATCAGATGTTCCGCGCCACGGCCTTGATGCGTGGGCACGACGTGCTTGTAACCGTAATACGTCTGAACGGCTTCTTCAAGGTGATAGAAGTTGCGGCTGCCTGCATAGGCTTCATCGCCCAACATCATGCCCGCCCACTGTCGATCGCTCATTGCGCCTGTGCCGCTGTCGGTCAGCAGATCGATGTACACGTCGTCGGACTTGAGCAGGAACGTGTTGAAACCGGCTTCGGTCAAGGCGCGTTCACGCCCGGCCCGATCGATCATCGTCAACGGCTCGACCATCTTGATCTTCCAGGGCTCGGCCCAGGATCGTCGGCCAAATTGCTGGCCCATAGTTTGTGGCGTAGTGGTCATTGCATATCTCCTTCAGGGATTTGGGTGGGTAATTACTGCGTACTGCGTGCTACGTAACTCAATTACGCAGTACGGATTACGCATTAAGTTTGCGGTGAATTGCCAATAGGTCTCCAACAATCGCATAGCCCGTTTCAATGCGGCCTGCCCCCGGACCGATCAGCGTCACGTCGCCCAAGAGATCAGTCGTGAAGGTGATGGCGTTCGTCGCACCGCCAACGGAAGCGAGCGGATGCGTGATGGGTAGACGCGTGGGCTTCACGCTAGCGCTGACTTTGCCGTCGATCGATTCCACGCGCCCGATCAGTTTCCACCGTTCACCGGCCGCCTTCGCCACTGCGATGTCATCGGGGGTGAGGCGCGTGATGCCGGTGCGATCGACGTCGTTGAGCGTGAGCGCTTGACCCATCAGCAGATTCGCCATGATGACGACTTTACCCGCCGCATCGAAACCTTCCACATCGCCGGTCGGATCGGCTTCGGCGTAGCCTTTGGCTTGCGCATCGGCCAGCGCTTCGGCATAGGGCGCGCCCGCTTCCATCTGCGTCAGGATGTAGTTGGTGGTGCCATTGATGATGCCTTGCGCATGGCGCACACCCGCGCCTGCCAGCAACTCCTGCGCCATGCGCAGCGACGGCGTGCCGCTCATCACCGTGCCTTCCGCGCCGATCTCGACAC
>JAGOBP010000014.1:8576-18297 GCA_017999195.1 Thermoflexales bacterium | reverse complement strand
ACCAGCAACAGGAAACCAACGAAGATTGCACCCAGACGCCACCGTAGCGATTGAAACATATACGCCCCCGCGAGAAGTAGTTCCAGTGTAACGCTAAGGCCGGTTGGAGCGTATGATGTAGGTCATATCCCTCGTCGGTTCAGCCGCCAGTCGGCTTGACGCGCGGCCAGGTGTGCAGGGCAAAGCATATCGCCGCCAGTAACACGGCTGCGCGGCTCGCGAGCAGTATCAGCAGTGGCGCATTGAGCCATTGACCCAGGCCCGCGCCCAACACACCGACGTTGATCAGGATGAAAGCCGTCCACCCCAAGGTTTGGTGTCCGTAACGAGGCTCTTGGCTGAAACGTGGCAGAATCCAGAACGCGATGCCCATGCCCAGTTGCAGCGTCCAACCGAACAGCACGACCTCAACATGCAGTGGTAACAGGCGCAGCCAAGCGGGATCGATCGGCACGCCTTTCTGCGTCAGCATTAACGCGCCGATCAAGAAACCTGCGCCTAGATAGAGTAGCGACGTGCGGACCGTCCAGACGCTTAAGCGAGTCACGTCAACGCTCCTTCACGCGCATTTCTCAGCGCGCCTTCACGCGCGGCCAGACCGCGACAATGAACGCCCAGCCGCCGATCAACTGCAACAGCGCCGATAACACCAATAACCAGCCCGCCCCCAGATCCGATCGCACTGCGACGAGTGGCTCACCGATCACACGCAGGATCAAGCCGGCATTGATCAGGACATAGGCCGCCCACGCCAGACGCTCGTGGCCGCGTGGCCTTTCACGCGAATACTTGGGCAGCATCCAGAACAACATTCCAAAAATCAACTGCATGACCCAGCCGACCATGAACAAATGGAAATAAACGGGCGTGAGGGCCAGCAATTCAGGCGGCAGATCGACGGTCGAGCGCGCGGCTAGCAGCAAGCCGATCGCTACGGCTACGGCCAGATACACTAACGCGGTTTTGATGAAGTAGCGAGTCAGACGAGGCATGGGCTGGTATGTGTTGCTTATCGTCGGCGTCGTGCCGAGAAGATCAGATTGCCCAAAAAGATCAAGATCGCCAGCACGTTGAACAGCCCCGCCCACATGCGCAGCGGTTGGTTCAGCGTGAGATCGGCAAAGACGCGCACCATCAACGAGCTTTGCAGCAGTACCAGGGGAATGTAGAAGCGCCAGTGATACTTGATGTCGATCGGCATCACCGCCGGCACAATGATGGGCGCATGGCCAAAGATCATCGAAAAGACAAAACCGAGGAAGAGGGTGTGCAGCAATGCATCATAGGTCAGCCCGGCAAAGACGTTGCCGCCATAGCCGATCCACAGCACGCCGCCGACGATCAACCAAACGTAGCCGGGCAGCAAACACGCCGCGATGTAGCGCGTCAGCCCCGTCTTTTTGATGGTGTATCGTGTGATGTCGTACCGCAGCAACCATGCACCCAGCATGATCAGCCCTAGCCCGCTGAGCTTGAGTCCACCATCGAACGCCGCCAGGGAAAGCGCCAACCCCATCGAGAAGACGGCCACCGCGATCTTAAAGATCGTGCGGCTAATGGGCTTTAACATCAGCACCCGCGACAGTTCAATGCGTTCACCGGCGATAGTCAGAATGAGAAAGCCCGCCCACCAGGGCACGGCATAAACGATTGAGGGGCCGACCAGCCAGAGCAGGTTCCCCGTCAGCCACATGACGCTGCCCAATGTCATGGTGATCACGTCGATGGTGGGATGCAGGCGATAGATGAAGGCAAAGATCAACACCAGTCCGATCGAGCCTAACGTGATCAGGCCGCGCCCAATTTCTGGCGGCAGCCCGATCAGCAACGTCACACCGCCGATTCCGGCCAGTAGCGGCGCGGCATAGGCCCATTTCCTTTGCAGCGCTACGGCTCTTTCCAGACTGACAAGCGTACCCAAAAAGCCGGAGATCATCAATGCACCATGCTGTCCGGCGAGGGGCACTGGCAGCGGTGGCAACTGCCAACCCACGCGCATCAATGCGGCCCAGAGCGCGCCCAACAGCGCGAGAATGACACACAAGATGATCGGAATGCGGACGGCGATTGTTTTGCTCATACATTTTCCTGGCGGGCAGGGTACGGCGTATCACAAGTGCTGCCTCATTTTCAAAGTTCGCAGGGGTGAGGTCACCTCGCCCCTGCGAATGACACGACACTTGACTGTAGCCGCATGGTAGCACACCGTCTATCACGCGCCCATGATCTTGATCATGTGTGGGGGTGCTTCGCCTACTTCAAATTGATCGGCAGATAGAGGCTGTGCGGCCAGCGTACCTCCAGCGTGCCAGTCACTTGTTTTGAACTCACCACGTTGCTGGCGGTGACGGTGATGGTCTTGGTGCCGGGCGTGATCCATGTGAAGACCGTGGTCGTGCTCAAGCCCGTCGTCACCGTAAAGGCGGTTTGGTCGGTGGCCTGCCAGTGATAGGTGATCGGTAGTGTGGCCGACACCGGCCCCACCGTCGTCGTGAGGCGCGCCCCCACATTGATCGGTTCAACCGATCGCAGTTCGAGCGCGATGATCTCGATCGGGATCGGATGGCTGATCGGTACGGTGCCGCTCACCTCCAGCGACTTACGCGCTACCACCGTATCCATCAACCACGTCAACGGCGAAGTGTGCGTGCCCGTCACCGTGTTGGTGATGCGCGTGCCGGGCTGCACCGTGGGCGAGACCGTGCCGCGCACCTCAAAGTGGCCGCGCATGCCGGGCAGCATTTGCGGCAGATCGATCAGCACGAACACGTCGAAGAACGAATCGATCGGGTAACCGCCGCGGCTCGTCATGGATAAAGGCAGCGTGTCGGTGAGACGCACGTTCCGCAAGACGAACGGGCTGCGGTTCTCAGCCACGATCGTGTAGGTCACGTCCGCGCCCGCCGCGACGATCTGCGTGGGCGTGGACGTCTTGGTCATCGTCAGCGTCGCCGGCGGATTGAAAGTGGTGGTATCACGTCCGGGCGGAGCGGGCGGCAGCGGCCCGCCGGGCGTCGTGCCCGTCAGCGGTACGGTGTTGGTGATCACTGTGCCGGGCGGAATGGACAACGCCGTGACCGCCGTCGCCGCGCTGAGATCGACCCAGCCGCCGGGCGGCAGATTCATCACTTGCGCGAACGATGTACCGACGATCGGCTGCACGATGACGCCAGGATCGCTGGCGATGGCGCCGATCAAGCGCGTCTGCGGGCCAAGCGGCGACACGTGCTGCAGTTCCATTTGGATAATGGGCTGCTCCAGCGTGTTTTGATAGAACACATCGAAGAACGAATCCACCGGGAATGGCGGCGGCGTGCCCGGCGACGACGGCACCGCGTCTTGACCGGGCAGGTAGGGATCGTTGAGATCGTTCTTCTTGGGCGCTTCAGATGGCTCGACTGGTTTGGGATGATCGACTTTGGTCACCACGAGTTTCTGCCCGCTGGCCTTTGGATATTCCTCGCCAGATGGCCCGACGAACTTGCCTTGCTTGTTACGGCGGATGTCTTTCCAGATGAACGTGATGCGCACCGAGCAGTCCGGCAAGATTTCGATGATCTGCTTTTCAAAGGGCGGCAGTGGTCGCTGCGTTCGTCCGATCGATACCTGCGCCGATCCGATCTGGCCGCCCTGGCGCGGCAGGCGATATTCGTAGTGGCGATTGAAACCGCCATAGGCCGGATCCGGCGGTGCGAAGGACGGGCCGACGTAGCCGCGCGATGGCCCCCAGCCCGCGGCGGCTTGCACACCGGTTGGCGCGTCGTAATCGCTGATAGTGCGCGTGCTGGTGATGGGCGCGGCATCGTCGACGCGATTGCCGTTGAGGTGCACGCGGAAACCGATGTCGCGCAGCGCCGGTTCACGATCGGGTGCGAAGTCGTTGTTGTCGAACAGCGTGCTGGTGTTCTCGCCCTCGGCATACACCCAGATTTCCAGGTAATCGCGATCGTAGATGTCTTCGCCGGGATCGTATTTGAAATTCGGATCGACTTCCAGATCGTCGTAGGTGAAGAAAGCGTTGCTGGCCGCGATGTCTTCGCCATCGTCATACTGGCCGTTGTAGTTCACTTCACCGTCGTCGTAGCCGATCCAGTGCGCAGCGGGGCTGAGCGCTGTCCCGATCGTGCCGGAGGTGAACCCGGCGGCCGAGATGATCACGGTGTCGCTGATCGTCGCGCGATAGACGCCGTCGCCGTTGTCGCGCCACAGCGCATCACCGGACGTCCAGTCTTTCGATTGATCCGCGTCATACCAATAGATCAGATCGCTAAACTGGAACGGTGCTTGCCCGGTGCGCGTGGCGTCATCACTGCCCGCGCTGTTGGTGACCGCGCCATCGCCATCGACGAAGAAGCGCTGCAGCAGGATCATGTTCGTTGTTGAATTTTGCGGAATAGCAACATCGGCGCGCAGCACGGTATCGCCGAGTTGATACGTGCCGTTGAGATTGTTATCGCGCCACAGCGCATCGACGCCATCGGTCCATTCGTCGTCGACATTGGCGTCGTACCAGTACACCCGATCGTCGGCGTCGAACCATTGATCGCCGTCGATACGCGTTTCGTCGTCGCTGCCGCGATTGGGCGTGAGCGCGCCGTCGCCGTCGATCAACCAGGCGATGCGATTGTCGAAGTAGTTGAAGTCCCACGCCTCATCGCCGGACAAACCCCAGAGGTCTTCGCCGCTGTTCCACGTCAGGCTGCCGTTGTCGTCGCTGTACACGAACTCGAACGTAGCGGGGTTCAGCAACACGCTGGCGGGTAGATTGTCGGTTAGCAGGCCAGAAGCGACGACGATGAGCGTATCATTGGTGCTGGTGTAGACGCCGTCGCCGTTGTCTTTCCACAATGCATCGAGCGACGGCGTCCAGTGCGAGTCGTCGTCGGCGTCGTACCACGCCACCTGATCGGTGGTGGTGAACCAACGACGGATCGCCGGATCGATGCCGATCCGATCGGGTGTGCCGCCACCCGCCGATGACGTGCCATCGCCGTCGATGAAACCATCGTTGCCTGCGATCGAATCGAAATCGTAAAATGGCGAATCGGCGTCGACGAGAAAATCGTTGTGGAAGTAAAGGTAATTGGGATCCTGTGTGAGATAGATGTGCGCGATGGGCGGGCCGTTGGGATCGTCGGGATCGAGCGCGAGGAAATGATCGCCACCGCGGAACTCGGCCCCCCGATCGACCAGCGCCAGCCCGGAGGCAAACTGGCCGATGTAGAAGATGTCCTCGCCGTCGTCGTAGCGGTTGTTGGCTTTGCTCGGCGTATCGTAGATGAACTCGGCATCGTTGTAAACGAATTGACTTGCACCTAGCGGCGAGAACCCGCCGGGCAACGAAGCCAGACCGTTCAACTCAAGACCTGGTGTGCCGCTGATGATCGGCGAACCCGCGATGATCAGATCAGTGAACTGAAACACGCCGTCGTCGTTGGTGTCGAGCCACAACGTCATCGTGGCCGGCTGCCACGCTTGATAACCGAACGGCATCAACCCGGCGGGATCGAACCAGTAGACGTTGTCCGCTGCGTCGAATTGTTTCTCGACGACGAAGGTCAGCGGATTCTGCAAGCCCGCTCCGATGAGCGTGCCATTACCATCGACGAATTGACCGGTGAACGGGCCATCGATCGTCGGTGTGACGAGGGGTGAACCGGTGAACGAGTATGCGGTAGTAGATTGAATGCGCGCGGGAGGAAAGCGCCAGAGGCTATCGTTGGAACTCGATGCTGCAACAGGCGCGGCGGCGCAGGCTGGATTGTCGATGGCGGTCACTTCCGGCGAGAAGGCCGGTCCGATCGGTGGTGCGAACGACACGCTGGAAGGCGCGGCAACGATCGAAGCGGAAACTGATTGGGACTGGACCACGACTGCGAACAGGGCGCTCAAAGTGAAGACGGACACGAAGACGGCAATGATGATCGCGCGACGCATGAGGAGCCTCCTGAAGAACGATCAAGCGACACGCCACAGACAATGAGAGCAGCCTGCGACGGCGCAGCGGGGCGGGTCGACATTCAACGTTAGATCGACGGTCGCTGGTGCAATGGGGAAAAGCACTTGGCTGCGTTCAATGTATCAAAATGGCGGATGGAAGTCAACCCCCATTTTGTTTCGTGAAAGGTTGAGCAAAGCCTTTCCTTCGAGCCGGGTTGTTATCTTCAAGCAGCACAAAGGATAAAACCTCTCCATTCAACGACCATTGATATCTGCCTATTCCGCCCTCCGGGTAAGCGTAAGCGCCTTCAACATCGACGACTTCAAACATATCACTACTGACCTGGTAGGCGGCGACGACAATGACCTCACCATCAAGGGTGACGGTCACTTTGCCTTGTCCGTTGAATTCCATTACTGGCGAAGCATCACCGATAGTGTAAGTGAACAGGCCCGTTGGGAAATCGGAAGTTGCGCCGAGTGTTGTCGATTGCTTGACCATGATGTGACTCCTTATTGAAATGGTTCGGTGGGACAGTTGCACCTGCCCTGCTCACGATCAATCAGGTAAAGGTCAAGGAACACACCATCACGCAACTCGCCGGCTGCGCTGTCGCCGAACGGGCAAGCGGCGAATCGCTTTGATCAGGCGCGTCGCCGCTTACGGCGACGCGCCGTCTGGTGATGACCTTGCGGTTCGAGCCGGATGTGGATGCGCCCATCCCGGTTCATTGGAACTCGGTAGGCATTTGGTCACAGGCGTTGCGGTTGATGGATCCACATTGTCCCTGCCTCTCTGCTGCTTCGACCCCACCGGGCGCATCTCGCACGGCGTCCACCGATCCCTCAGAATTGGGGACAATCTTTCAACCCCAGTTGCTCGAGGATGGCCATAATCTGATACGAGAGCGCATTTGCCCCCTCGCCCCGCTCTCCCGGCACGCTGCCGTTGAACCATTGTTCCGATTTAACATATTCGTCGTAGAGATCCATCGAGTCCCTGGGGCATCTTCTCTTTGACTTGTCACAGCTCGTTCCCCCATCGCCGCCTCCACCATCGTCATTGCTGCCTCCTAGACCAGACGGGTCAATCCTATTTGTCGGATCGTTTTCGACATACGCATACAGATTGATCCCGCCTCTCACGCCGATCGGATCCCGGCTGATGAACCGCCCCACCTGCGGGTCATAGTAGCGCGCGCGATAGAAATACAGTCCGCTCTCCTCATCCCATTCGCGCGCTGTAAAACGCAGCGGGTTGGTCAGCGTGCCCGTGCTGCTGATGACGCTGCCCCACAGATCGTAACGATAGGTCGCCGCCACAGCGCCGTTTTCGTCCACCAGGCCCAGCACGCTGCCCAGATGATCGAGCAGGTAAAAGTAGGTTTGACCGTTGCGCCACATCGAGACAGGGCGATCCAGCCCGTCGTAGGTGTAGCTGGCGATCACCGCCCCGCTGCCGTCCAATTCCTGCGCCAGGTTATAACCAAGATAGATGTAATAGATCAGTGTTCCGTCGCGCCCGCGTTTGCTGATGCGCCGTCCCTGGTCATCGTATTGGTATGCACTGAACGTGCCGCCGTCGAAGTCGATGCGCGTCAGTCTCCCCAGCTCATCCCACGCAAAGGCGTCGGTCTGTCCGCCGCGCGTGCGCGTGAGCAGATTGCCCGCCGCGTCGTAAGCGTAGCTCGCGCCGTCCGAACTACTTGCTAATCGCCCGCCGACGTCGTAGGTAAAGGTTATGCCGCCTGCGCTGGTGCGGTTGCCTGCTGCATCGTAGCCGTAGCTGGCATTCAAGCCAGGCGAGCTCACGCCCGTCAGCCGGTTCAGCGCATCGTAGGTGTAACTCGCCGCGCCGTCGCGGCTGGACGTGATGGCAGTGATGTTGCCGGCCGCGTCGTAGGCATAGTCCAACCTCAGCAACTGCGTGAGCGCGTTCGTGTCGCTGATGGCGATGCGCGTGAGCTGGCCGGCTGTGTCGTAAGCGTAACTGGACGCCAACACGCTGCCGGCGCTGGCCTGACGGGCGGTGAGGCGGCTGGCCGCATCATAGGCGTAGGCCAAGGTGTAGGTGCTGTAACCCGCGCTGCGCAGCGCGGTGAGTCGCCCGATCGCATCGTGCGTCAAGCCCAGCGTCTGCGCGCGATTGTCGTTGCTGGTCAGCGACACGCCGCTCAAGCGGCCGTCACCGGGCAGCACAAAGCCGGGCAAAGGCAGGCCCAATGCGGCCCCCGCGCTGTGATAGTCCACCGGATGCGTTGCGCTGATGGGATTTATTACCTGCGCAAACACGCCGCTGCGCGAGGCGTACGTCATGAACCAGATGTGATTGGCCCGGTTCGGCTCAAAACCGTTGGTGAGCGTCACGTTCAGCACGCCGTTCAGCGCGGCGCTGCCCGACACGTTCAGCGCGTCGTGCTGCGCCCCGGCGGCCAGACCGCCCACCTCGATCGCCAGCGTGCCGGTCGGGCCTTGCGAATAGTTGCCCTGGATCGTGATCGCGCCCGGAGAATTGCCAGGCGAGACCGTCGCGCCCACGTTCGACACGTTTCCCCAGATCGTGCCGGTGCCGGTAAGCACGCCGCCGATGAAGCTGGGCGCGCTGCCGCTGCCCGCGACCAAATTGCCGCCGGCCAGGCGCGTGGCGCCCGCCGTTTGACGGTACTGCCTCAATTGCAACGCGCCCGCCCACACTTCCACGACCCCTTCGTTGGTCACGTTCGGCCCCTGCGCGCCGTCGAGCGCGGTTGTGCCCGTCCCGCCCGACTTGCGCAGCACGCCGGCATTGTCAACAAAGCCTGAGCCTTGCCCGCCGCCTACCGACAGGCTGCGATCGTTGCGAATGTCAAACAGGCCGTCCGGCAGATTGCTGAAGCGCATGCCCCCGCCGTAAATGTTGCCGTTGCCATCCCAGACCAAGGTGCCGCTGTTGGTGATGACGTACCCCCGCATCGCCACGTCCGTCGTGGTCGAGATCAAGCCGCTTGCGCCGGCGGGGATTTCGAGGCCGCTGGACGGCGTGGCATAGCCGCAGCCGTCCTGGCGCATATCGCCGCCGGTCCAGGCGAACGTCTCGGTGGCGCGCACCAGGCCGGCGCCGCCCAGGTATCCGGAGCGCAGCTCGAGCTGTTGCGTGGCGGCTGCGCCGGGCGTGGCGTTGTCAAAACACGCCGCGCCGCTGTCAATGACGGTGTTGCTGACTGTGTATGTCCCGCCAAAGTGAGTCACGCCGTGATAGACGCTGCCCTGCCAGTAACCTCCTAGGGTTACGGTGCCAGGTCCGGTGATGATCGAGCCGCTGGCAAAGGTATAGTTGCCGCGCCAAAAGTACAGCGTGGCCCCTGCCGCTACCTGGAATTCGCCCGTGCTTGTGCCCACGCGGAGATCGTCGCCCACCGTCAGCGTCCCCGTCAGCACCTGCACCAGTCCGTCGTTGTACAGCGTCCAGCCCTGGCCGCCGCCGATGGTGACGTTCCCGCTGCCCGTGCTCTTGACCAACGTACCCAGGTTGTTGAATGTCGCCTGGCCTCCGCCGCCGCCCACGGACATGCTGACCCCATCGGCGCGGATGTCAAACACTGCACCAGCCAGATTGTTCAAGCCGGCGTTAGAGCCTCCGGCAATGTTGCCGATGCCATCCCAGATCAAGGTGGTGCTGTTGGTGATGACGTACCCCCGCATCGCCACGTCCGTCGTGGTCGAGATCAAGCCGCTTGCGCCGGCGGGGATTTCGAGGCCGCTGGACGGCGTGGCATAGCCGCAGCCGTCCTGGCGCATATCG
>JAGOBP010000014.1:0-8476 GCA_017999195.1 Thermoflexales bacterium | reverse complement strand
GGAATTCGCCCGTGCTTGTGCCCACGCGGAGATCGTCGCCCACCGTCAGCGTCCCCGTCAGCACCTGCACCAGTCCGTCGTTGTACAGCGTCCAGCCCTGGCCGCCGCCGATGGTGACGTTCCCGCTACCCGTGCTCTTGACCAACGTACCCAGGTTGTTGAATGTCGCCTGGCCTCCGCCGCCAGACACGTACATACTGAATCCATCGGCACTGATGTCAAACACGGCCCCGGCCAGATTGTTCAGAACGGGACCGCCGTTTCCGCCTATATCGCCGCCTGTCCACAGCCCGGTTCCAGCATTGTTGATCTGGAGGCTGCCATTCACGGATTTGAGCGCACTTGTGGTAAAGACGAGCGTCTCAGTCACGTCAATCGTATGCACTCCGGAGCTTCCCAGTGCACCGCTTTCGAACACGAGCGACCGCAAGGTTGGCGATACATCTACTGTGACCTGCTCGCCGTCAATCACGGCCGTATCGGTGGGCACCGCGCCGCAGCTCCAGATGGCAGGATTGCTCCAGTTGCCATTGGCGATGCTGGCGCACGTGACGGCCGCCGGGGCCGCCGACCAGAGGGGTAGCAGCGCCACGGTACTCTGCGCTGGCGTCTCCGGCTCGGAAAACGAGGCGGGGCGCGGCGCAACGCTCGTCGGGGCGTTGGGAACGAACGCTCCGGACCGCGTTTGCAGCACATCGCTAATTGAGACCGGCGCTTGAGCGCCGAGCGTTCCGGACTCTGTTTGCGGCACATCGCCAACTGAGACTCGTTCCGCCCGCAGTTCAACTGCGGGCGAACCAGCGACCGCAGCCAGTGGCGATGTGCCAGCCATGCGCACTTGCCCGTTGCTGTACTGGTAATTCACCGTCGCCGAGATCGGCAGGCCGACGGCCTGTTGTTGGACGCGCAATGGATAGCCGACCGTGCTGGCCGCATAGCTGTACGTGCGGGTGAGCACGCCGTCGGCTGCGCTCGTCAGTTGATCGTAACGGTCATATATGTATGCCGTCGTGAGGCCGCCCTGTACTTGCCGCTGCGTCAATCGCCCGGCGGCGTCGTAGGCAAAAGTACGGGTGAGGGCGCGCGCGTCGGCCATGCCGATCACGTTGCCGCTGCCGTCGTAGGTGTAGGCGTTCGTTCCGCCGTCGGCATAAGTCACGCCCGTCACGCGGTTGAGCGCGTCGTAGGCGTAGGTGATCGGGCGCGCGGTTTGGTCCACGATCCTCGTCACGTTGCCATTGGCATCATACGTGATACTGGCGCGCCCGTTCAGCGCGTCGACCACTGCCGTCAGGTGGCTGAGTGCGTCGTACTCTAAGCCGGTGGTGCGGCTGAGCGGATCGCGGCTGGTGATGCGGTTGCCAGCGGCGTCGTAGGTGAACGCGAAGGCGCGGTTCAACGGGTCGGTCACGCGCGTGACCTGCCCGCGCGCATCGCGCTCGAAGGACGTGACGTGGCCGAGCGGATCGGTGATGCTCAACAACTGGCCTTGCGCGTCATAGCTCATCTGATAGGACTGGCCGAGCGCATCCGTCACCTGCGTTAGATTGCCCGCCCCGTCGCGCTCAAAGCGCGTGTCAACGCCGTCGCTGGCCGCCCGCCGGCTGACCTGCTGGTATGGCCCGGCGTAATCGAAGGCGGTGTGCCGGGCCGTGAACATATTGATCACGTTGCCCTGGGCGTCGTACAGCGTCTGTTGCGGCGGCGTGTCCTGGCTTGCCGGCAAGAGGTCGCTGTTGTACGTCGTCGTCATCGTGTAGACGCCGTTGTAGCGCTGGATCGGGCTGTAATTGTCGTCCAGCGTGGTGACGAGCGGCGTGCCGCGGTCCGTCAGCATGCTGACTTGCGAAGGGTCATAGCTCATCTGCAGGCTGGTGCCGGTAGGCCACGCGCGCGTCACCACGCGCCCGCGCGCATCCAGCGCATAATTCGTGGTAAAGCCGCGCCGATCGGTGTGGCCCGTCATCAAACCGTTCGCGGCGTAGGTAAAGGTCTCGGTCTGGTTGAGCGGGTCGGTGACGCCGGTGAGGCGGCCCGACGCATCGTGCGTCAGGCGCAGGACGCGCCCGGCGCTGTCGGTGATGCCGGCCAGCCGGCCGTTCGCGTCGTAGGCATAGTCCCACTGGTTGCCGCTGCTATCGAGCACGCGGCGGATGCGCGTGGTCAGCCCCCAGCCCCCGTCGGGAACAGTCTTGCCATTGGACTCGTACAAAATGACCTGGGCGTTGCCGTTGCGGTCGGCGATGCGGGTCAGGCGGCCATCGGCATTGAACGTGAACACGCTGCCATCCTTGAACGTGCGCGTCCAGTCGCCGCCGGGTTGTTTAGCCAGCACGCTAAAATCACTCTTGGGCGAGCGATACGTGCCGCTGATTTCGCGCGCAAAGCTCACCTGCCGGCCATCGCCTTGCATAAACGAAACCGTGTCGCCGCGATCCACCAACAGCATGTCGTGCGGGCCGAACCAGCCCAGGCCCCACGGCGAAAGATCGTTGCGCCGCACTTGCACGAACCACGGCGTCGAGGAGGCAAAGCGCGATATCATGTAAACTTGCCGGCAGTTCGGCGGCGTCGGGAAGCTGCAATTCATGTAGCCATAGTCGTAGGCCCAGTACGCCGTCAGCGTGCCGGCGTGCGCGCCGGGTGGCAGCAGCACGCCGTTCGCGTCACGGCCGTCCCATTCGATGTAGGGCTGCTTGCCCGCGCCGCTGAACACGCGGCCGGCAATGTAGAACGTCCACGACGTCTGCGGGGTGAGCTGGCCGCTGGCTGGGCCGAACGCAGTGGAGATGACGCGCGTGCTGGTCGCGTTGAGCGAGTGATACTTGGCCGTGATCTGGGTGGGCAACGCGCCCACGGTCGGCAGGCTCAACGTGCCAACGGTCTGGCACAGCTCGCCGCTCATCAGGTTGATTTGCGACCCGGTGTCACAATTGTTGTTGGGTCCTTCCGGGTTGTCCTCGGGTCCAGCCGGTTCGGTCGGATCGACAGGCGCTTCGGGCGGATTCTGTGGCGGATCGGGAATCGGCGGCGGCGGAGGCGCAAAGCCGTAGCTGCTAAAGTGCGGCAGCACGGCCTGCAGTCCCTTTTTGCCGATTCCCAGGCTAACCACGCGGCCGTCCACCGGGTCGCCCCAACGCGCTTCGCTCTCGATCCAGTAATAGCACGGCACCAGCATCCCGACGGGCAAATCGCCCGTGTACTCGATCGTCCATGTGACCGGTGCGCTGAACTGGGTGCCGTCTGGCTCGAACATCACAAACCCGATCGGCATGTTGCCGTCCGTGAACGGTCCCGGCAGCGCAGAGAAATCGCCCGTCTGCGCGTCCACGGGCAGCCAGGTCAGCCGCAGGGCTTTGGTGCTGGTAACGGCACTGGCGGCCACGAAAACGTTGGTATTGCCGATCGAGTTGGTGACCACGCCACCAGCGCCGCCAATCGGTGTGACGGATGAATCGAGTGGCACAAGTTCCACCGTGTCTACACCGGTCGGTGTATAGGACTGAACGGTGACTTTGCGGTTGGCGAAGGAATAGCCATTCGCAAACACGACCAGGGTATAGTCACCCCCTGGCAGCGACAAGCGATACCGCCCGTTGCTGTCTGCGGCCGCTTCAAAACCCGTATCCAGGGCCTTGGCGCGCGCACCTGCGATCGGGAGCTTTGTTTTGTAATCCAGCACGATGCCTTCGAGGCTTCCCTCCGTGGCAAGCGGCAAGGGCGTCACCAGGATCGTCGCCTTGACCGTCGGGTTTTCGGCATCGTTCACGGTCACATTGCCTGCAAGATTGAACGTGCGGGTCACGCTTTGCCCGGTCGACAGCGTGATCAAATCGCCTGACGATGCCAGGGCGGCCACCTCAGTCGTGTTGGCTAATGCCGGCCCGTTGCGTCGAATGAGTGGCAAGAAAATCTTGTACAGCGCGGCGCCGCTGAACGAGATTGTCCTCGCGCGCGTATCCTGGTTGGTAATGGTGATCACCTGTCCGGCAGTCACCTGCACCATGTCCGGCTGAAAGCCGGCTGCCGTGATCTGAAGCGTGTTGGGCGCGGTTAGCAGCCATTGGACAGCGGTAACGGTTTGAGGCCGCTCGACTGGCGCCGCCGATTGGATTGGGGTGGCCGACGACGACGGAAAGCCGGTCAGTGGTGAAACCGATTGACCGAGCATCGACAACAGAACGACGATCGTGAAGCGGGTGTTCAGTTTGGTGCGGTTTCGCTGAGACATGTTATTCCTCCCCTGGCTTAAGGGCGTGGTTATTTCAGGTCAACATCGACACGTGCCATTTCGCGGGTAGGCAGATCGGGCACGGCGCGGTCTAACGCAAACTCGGCAAAGGCTTGCGACACATCGCGATACAACAGGCGTACCGTCAAACTGAGCGGCACTTGATCTGCCGACCACGGAATGGAATAGTGAAACGTGCGCGCTTCAAGCGGCTGCAGGCTCGTGTCGGTCAAGACCTGCGTGGCGATCCAGATGCGATGTAAGTCGATCGGACGGCCGTTCGCATCGCCCAATACTTTGTGGAATTGAACAGCGCCGGGTTCGAGCGCTCCGTAGCTATCCAGCACGCCCGAACTCCACAGCACTTGTTGGGTGTCGTCGCGTAACGACACCTCCAGCCACATCTGCCGCAGGTCATTCGCCCCCGTCGGTAAATGATGCCCCGCGCCGGTATTGGTGATGATCACGGTAGCCATCAACTTGACCGGATCAGCCGGGTCAGGCGCAAGCTGGGCCGATAGCGTGGCAGCGGTGCGTAGCAACGTGGTATCGTCGGCAAAGCCAGGCAGTGAATTGACCGCGCCGGGCAAGTTGCCATGCGCGCCGATCGTCTGCACGGGACTACTATCGGCTTTGGAGCCAGGCGTCTGGGGAAAGTGACAGGTCTGACATGTAATCCCGCGTTCTGGGTAAGGACTCGCCTGCCACTCGTCGAAGGTCGGCTCGACAGCCAGTCCATTGCTCGGCAGCCACAAATTGTGGCAACTGCCGCACAGTTCGGCTTGCCGGATCACGGGCCGCAGCAGCGTGTCGCGGTGAGCGTCGGGCACAGCACGCAAGCTCAAGCGCGCGAACGCATCGGTAGGCAGCTCGAATGGGCTGGCGTCGAGTTCCAACGAGCCGTTGGCGGGGTGCGTGGCGACGCGTAATGCTTGATGGCACAGCGCGCACGTCACGCCTTCGGCGGCCCGTTGGCTGATCGGCAGGCTGACGCCCAGCTGGCGCGCCTGGTACGCCAGATCGCCTTCTGCCTTCACGCTTTCCGCCATGCTGATATCCACCTCGCCCTGCATCAGCCCGATCGGGTTGTGGCAGGCCGCGCAAAAACGGAGGGCTTCTGCGCCGCGCTCCTCCATGAAGAGCGTTGCCACGGCCTGATAGTAAACGTCGGTCGCAGCGCGAGCATGGCCTGAGCGCCGCCACTGTTGCGTGATGTCGCTGTGGCACAGCTCACAGTCCTGGGCGCTCACTACAGCGCTTGTTCCCAGGCCGGCATGTTCAAGTGGGACTTGCGTTTCCCGAACTGGCGTGGCCGAGACTTGCGTGACCAGCGCCAGCGCTCCAATGCCGCACGCTGCAACCAGACCGCTCACCTGCCATGTCTGGGCTGCACGCGCGTTCAGGACGTTGGCCGGCGCCAGGCTCGGCTGTTCTTGTGTGTTGATCCCGCGCTGGCGCCAACGCCAGGCGGTGTGCGCGGCGAGGTCGAGCAGCAACGCGGCCGTTGCGCCAGTGTGCAGCCAGCGCAAAGCCGGGACGTTGGTCCAGTGAATCAAAGCGAGGCCGGTGAGCGCAAGAAGCGCAAGGCACGCCAGCGCAAAGTACCCTTGGATGGCATTGCGCGAAGCGTGACTGCGGCTGCAAGCCGGCTTGATCTTGTGTCGGCGCGGCCACCAGTGACGGCTGAGGTAAGCCGCGATAGGCAGCACTCCGCCGATGCTGGCGATGAGGTGGAGCGCCAGCAGCGCCTGCGGCGCGAGGCGAAGCGCAACGCCGCTCAATGCCGCGCACCAGATCGCCAACAGCGCGCCGATTAACAGATGGCGCAAAGACAGTTTTGGATTATGCATATTCCCTGCGTTAAGCGATTTCAACTTCTGTCATGGATGTGACAGCCCGGCGGACAACATCACCCACTGGCGAGTGCGCTTCTGCTGGTCCTGACCAGATGGATTTTCGATTCAAGACAGGTCTCCTTGTTTTTCTCCCAATCTTTTCAAGCCGTCGCGCAATTGGATTACAAGATTCATCAAGTCTTCCAAGTCGGATTCATTCGAGCAACTCCACGGAGCAAAAAATAGCGGTCGGTCAAGGCTTCAGCTTCTTCGCGGATGCGTTTGCCCTCGGCAGTGATTCGATATTCGCCCGCCTCTTCCCGCGCCCAGTTTCTTGACTCCAATTCACGTAGGTCCTGAACGTAGACTTCGCGGGGGATGCTTCGGTAGCTAAGTTTTTCGAACAACATATCAGCGGAGGCGGCTGTCTGCTCGCGCCAGAGATACGTCAACACTTCCCAGGCATGCCCTTCGATGTTGTGCGCCTGCCACGCCGCGATGTGCGAGTCGTCGCGATAAGCAGCCAATTCGCCGAAAAGAACAACAAAGCGTTCGAGCGGATACACGGTTCCAAAGCGGCGATAATTTTCCCTCTTGTGGGAAATAAAGAAGTGGGGCGGCGGTTCCGAGGCAGACATTGAGGCTTCGCCAATCTGGACAAGATAATCGAAAGTCTTGTGCAATTGTGCTTCGGGCACTGGATTCAGGTGCGCAAGGGAATCACCTGCATCCCGCCACACTTTTTGCGCCGCCCTCATTCCGGCTTCGGTGGGGGTGTATTCATTTCTCTCGTCTGAAATCAAATACCCCTGCACCACCACAGAGGCAAAGCGTTCTTCGTTCAGGCGAGCTAGCCCGTAAGGAAGCATACGCATGAAATTTGCGGTGGTGATGGGTTCCGAGTCAAAGAGCCAGATCGCCGCGATCCAGGTCATCCAACCAGGCTTGAGTTCCATCTCTGTGGCGGCTTTGTCCATGGCCGCGAAGCCATAGTCGCCGAGCAGGTCAAATGTATCTTCAAGCACAGACCAGATAGAATTCTGGTTCATGATAAGCCTCCCAAATGATTGAGCGGATTAGCGACGCACTACGGATCCACCTACCGCATGTCGCCCGTGATTGTCAACGCGCTAAACCCAATATGACGAAAGCGTGCCGATAGATCTGCGGCGTAATCCTCCAGATCGACGTAGGGCAACCGAAACATCTCGCGCCACGGACGATGGGCTTCGTAGAGCAGCACCGTGGACGGCGACAGGATTTCGATCCAACGCGGGATCGCGTCCACATCATCCGGCTCGACTGCAAACAACAGCACGTCAGCCGGCCAACGCTGCACCACCGCTTCGACTTCGCGTGGATCGGTCAAGCGATGTAGCCCTTCCGCGTAGTTCAACACACGCAGGCCATCGGCAAACACGACGTGGAAGCCCAACATCGGCGCGCTCATGGGCAGACGCAGGCCGCTGAACGCCACGCGCGCAAACTCGATCGGCCGGCTCAGCACGTGCGCCGCGTAAGATGCTTTGGCGCGCACACTCTGCGGCAGCAGCGGCATGTGCTTCCATTCAAAACCGCTCACCTGCACTCCATCGATCACGACAGACGTATCACAGGTCAGAACGTGTGCGTTGATCGCATGATTGAGGTCGCGTGTGACGTGATCGATCACGGGTTGTGACGAGACGACGTGCGTCCGATCGAGCCGCGCGCCCCCGGCGGACAGAAATCGCCGCAATGATCCGCAGTGCTCAGGATGACCGTGCGTGACGCACAGGATCGTCGTTCCCGCGCCCTGGCGCGCCGCATCCGGTAGAACATCCCATGTCACGGACTCGCCAAAGAGATCGAACCCGATCACTGTCTCGCCGTGACGGATGGTCACCCCCGACCAGCCAAAGTATTGAACTTCCATCAGTTGTCCTCGGGCACGGGCACGCTGAGGCTGTCATGTGCGCGCGCCAGCAGCATCGCATTGCGCAGCGTCCCAGCGATCAGGCGCGGGATGTGGCGCTTGATCGCATAGCGCGGCCGATACAACTTCAGACGCCGGATGGCGCGCCACACGACGCGCAGGTAGTATTTACGCATGAGGCGATTCATCTCGCGCGCTGGCAATTTTGTTGGCACGACGAAGTGCGCCAGGTCATACATTTCACGGTTGTGCGTCACCACGTTGGCCTGCTCTTCGACGTACAGATCGGTAGCGGGCAGCGGCGTGAGCGGCGTCAAATCGGTCAATACGATGCTGGGCCGCGCGCGCACATACGCATCGATGCGCTTGAAGTCAGTCTCGGTGTAGTCGGGCATGACAACAAAACCCGCGCTCAACGCGATGCCGTTCTTCTGCAGAATCTCAATCGCGCGCTCGTTAATGTCGAGGCTGCTGCGCTTGTTGAGCGCGTCGATG